>NZ_CP009920.1:2540000-2720000 GCF_000832985.1 Priestia megaterium NBRC 15308 = ATCC 14581 | reverse complement strand
TTTCACATCAGACTTAAGAAACCGCCTGCGCGCGCTTTACGCCCAATAATTCCGGATAACGCTTGCCACCTACGTATTACCGCGGCTGCTGGCACGTAGTTAGCCGTGGCTTTCTGGTTAGGTACCGTCAAGGTACAAGCAGTTACTCTTGTACTTGTTCTTCCCTAACAACAGAGTTTTACGACCCGAAAGCCTTCATCACTCACGCGGCGTTGCTCCGTCAGACTTTCGTCCATTGCGGAAGATTCCCTACTGCTGCCTCCCGTAGGAGTCTGGGCCGTGTCTCAGTCCCAGTGTGGCCGATCACCCTCTCAGGTCGGCTATGCATCGTTGCCTTGGTGAGCCGTTACCTCACCAACTAGCTAATGCACCGCGGGCCCATCTGTAAGTGATAGCCGAAACCATCTTTCAATCATCTCCCATGAAGGAGAAGATCCTATCCGGTATTAGCTTCGGTTTCCCGAAGTTATCCCAGTCTTACAGGCAGGTTGCCCACGTGTTACTCACCCGTCCGCCGCTAACGTCATAGAAGCAAGCTTCTAATCAGTTCGCTCGACTTGCATGTATTAGGCACGCCGCCAGCGTTCATCCTGAGCCAGGATCAAACTCTCCGAAGAAATGTTTGACTTGCTCAATTAAAAAATAAAATTTAACGTTGACGTTTGTCGCTTTGTTCAGTTTTCAAAGTTCAACCGCCGCTCTTAAGCGACTTTATCATCTTATCAAGTTATCAACGTAATGTCAACAACTTTTTAAAATTCTTTTTTTAGCTTCGTTGTTAACGATATGTCTCAACGACGCTTTATAATAATAAAATATATTTTAACTAAAGTCAATGGTTTTTAAAGAAAAAAATTAAAAACTATTATTTATAGATTTGAACAACGACTACTGCAACGTATTATAGTAAATATTATAGACAAAAGCCAGCTGTAACTTTGTCTTCTTTGTTCCTGCGCTTTCACATATTCTTTTTTATTATTCTTTTCTTATAGAAGAAACTAAAAAAGAGCTGTCAATTAGACAGCCCTTTCTTATTTCCCTTTAAAACTAGGTCTTCTTTTCTCAGCAAATGCCTGAAGCGCCTCGAGACGATCTTCTGTCGGAATCGTTAACTCATATGCTTTTCGTTCAATTTGCAAACCAGTCTGCAAATCGGCCTTCATTCCTTCTTTGATAGCAAATTTTGCTTGCTGAAGTGCAATTGGCCCATTTTTCAATAAAAGAGAGATAAAAATATCTATTGTTTCTTCTATTTCATATCCGGGAGCCACCTTCGTTACTAGACCACATTCTTTCGCTTCTGATGCTGAGAGACGCTGAGCTGTTAAAATTAGTTCCATTGCTTTTGCTTCCCCAACTAACCGAGGGAGACGCTGTGTTCCTCCTGCTCCTGGTATAATCGCTAAACTTGTTTCCGTTAAACCCATAAGCGCTTCGGTTGAAGCAATCCGGAAATCACATGCTAAAGCCAGCTCCATTCCTCCTCCAAATGCATATCCATTGATGATTGCTATCGTTGGCTGAGGAAGCTGCTCTATCTTCGAAAACACTTCTCCTATTTTGTAAATATTGCGCTTTACCTCTTGATCAGAGAGAGTTTTACGTTCTTTTAAATCGGCCCCTACACTAAAAGACTTTTCCCCTGCCCCTTTAAACGTCACAACTCGAATATCTTTTTCAATACGAATTCCTTCAATTACTTCTTCCAATTCTTTAAGCATATCGTAATTAAAAGCATTCATCGCTTCCGGACGATTCAGTATCACATGGGCGACGTGTCCCTTCATTTCATAAGAAATAGATGACATCCTTTTACCACCTCCAAATTGGAATCGCTTTCATTTTATCACTCCTGGGATACTTGTTGCTTCAGTGCACGACGTAAAATTTTTCCCGTTGTATTTTTAGGAAGTTCTTTTAAAAATTCAATTTCACTTGGCACTTTATATTTAGCAAGGTGCTCTTTGCAGTAGGCAATAAGCTTCTCTTCCGTTATCTCTTGATTATTGCAAACCACGTAACACTTCACACATTCACCTAAGGAAGGATCAGGGACTCCAATAACAGCCACTTCTACAATATCCCGATGCGCATATAGCACTTCTTCTACTTCGCGAGGATAAACGTTATATCCTCCTACGATAATTAAATCTTTTTTACGGTCAACGATATAAAAATAACCTTCCTTATCCATTCTTGCTAAGTCACCTGTATACAGCCAACCATCTCGGAGAGCATATTCCGTGTCTTCAGGAAGCTTGTAATACCCTTTCATCACGTTAGGGCCTTTGACGATAAGTTCGCCGACTTGTCCTACTTCTACTTCTTCTCCTAGTTCGTTTACCACTTTATTTTCAACATTCATAATAGATGTGCCTATAGAACCGGCTTTTCTCTCTCGATCAATCGGATTGAAACACGTCACAGGAGAAGCCTCAGATAATCCATACCCTTCTGCTACCATTACCCCAAACTTACGTTCAAAATTGGTTAGAAGTGCCACCGGCATTGATGCCCCCCCTGATATACAAAGCCTTACCGTGTGAAAGTGCTCTTTTTTCCCTTTGTCGTGCTGAAGTAAGAAATTATACATTGTGGGAACGCCGGCAAAAATCGTCGCTTGTCGATTTTGAATTAATTCAAATATAGAAGATGGACTGAATTTTGGTTCAATTAATATCGTTCCTCCATTCATTAAAGGCGCATTCAATGAAACAGTTAAACAAAATACGTGAAACATCGGCAAAGCAGCTACGACTCGGTCATTCCCATTTATACTTAAATAATCTGCTACGTCTTGAGCATTTGAATAAATATTCTTATGTGTAAGCATAGCTCCTTTTGGTTTTCCAGTTGTTCCTGACGTATACAGAATGAGGGCCACATCTTCTTCTCTTAACTCCAGAAAATCATATGTAGCTTCCCCTCTGTTTACAACTTGCGAAAACGTGTGAAAATAAGAAGGTATATTTTCCACTGTATCTGTCGTTTCACATAAGATAACGTGTTCCAAAAATGGAGCGTGTCCAATGATTCTCTTTAAAATAGGGAGAAGTAAATCAACCGCAATAACTGCTTTTACATCTCCATCCTGAAGCATGTAGCTAATTTCATCCGCTGTGTAAATAGGATTAATCGGTATAACAGTAGCTCCTACTCGAAGAGCACCGTACAATCCAATCACAAAATGAGGCGAGTTGCCGACAATCAAAGCGATATGATCTCCTTTTTTTACACCCAACTGCTTCAGACCATCAGCAAACTTAGATACCGATGCATCAAGATTTGCATAAGATGTTTCCTGGTCCATAAAAACATATGCCGATTTTTGTGGAAATTGCTCAGCTGTTTTATGAAGCTGTGCTGACAAATTCATCTCATAACTTCCTCCTTTTAATAATGAATGAATGAACACCCATTCATTATTAAGACATAATAATGTAAAAATTCTTACTTCTTCTATTCTATTATAATGTTACTGCTGTTCTATTGACAAGACTCATCTGTTTAAAAAGAAAAAAAGCCTGATGTAGCAGACTTTTTTCTTAATAGATTAATTCAACAAACTCTTCTTTTGTAATATTACCAAAATAATGTGGAATATCGATGTCTTCTAAGGCTTGTTCAATAGAAGCTTTTTCATAACGAACACCTGTTAATTTTTCCTGCACTTCCTGGACATCCCCCACTCCAAAGAAATCTCCGTAAATGGTGCAAGCATCGATTTTTCCTTTATTCACTTCTAAACGAACGTCGATTTGTCCCACAGGAAAGCGGTGAGAGTGCTGTAAGTTAAATTTAGGTGATTTTCCATAGTTCCAATCCCATGACTGATAGCGCTCTTTAGAAATTTGATGAATCGTTTCCCAATCTTTTTCCGTTAGTTTATATTCTGTTATATTTTCTTCTCCGTCAAAGATATATCGAAGCAGCATTTCTCTAAACTCTTCCACCGTTACTTTCTGTTCTAAAAATTCGCTGATATTTGCTACTCTATTTCGAATAGACTTAATGCCTTTGGATTCAATTTTATCTTTTTTTACTTTTAACGCTGATACAACGTTTTCAATCTCTGAATCAAAAAGAAGAGTTCCATGGCTGAACATTCTCCCTTTCGTTGAAAACTGAGCATTTCCAGAAATTTTCCGTCCTTCAGCCATTAAATCATTTCGTCCGCTTAGTTCGGCATTAACTCCTAATTTCTTTAACGCTTCCACGACCGGCTCGGTAAATTTTTTAAAATTATGAAAGCTATTTCCATCGTCTTTCGTAATAAAGCTGAAGTTTAAATTTCCTTTATCATGATAAACGGCACCGCCTCCAGACAGACGTCTCACTACATGAATTTGCTGATCTTCAACATATTTTGTATTAATCTCCTCAATGGTGTTCTGGTTTTTTCCAATAATAATAGAAGGTTCATTAATATAAAACAGCAGATATGTCTCATTAATGTCTAGATGCTTGAGCGCATACTCTTCAATTGCTAAGTTAATTCGGGGATCATAATTTTTTTGATTATCAATAAATAACATTCATTTTCCTCCTTGTTATTCCCATACATATCCTGATTCAGCTAACGTAAGCGTACCTCTATAATGAGCAGCGGCTTCCTCTACTAGCTGTTGATGTTCTCCATAGTGCGGAAGGTGAGTAAGCATGAGGTGTTTGACACTTGCTTTTGAAGCAAGTGTACCGGCTTCTGTGCTTGTCATGTGTCCAGCGCCTCTTCCATCTTGATTGGCATAAAAATTACATTCACAAATAAGAAGATCTGCTTCTTCTGAGAAGGAAACAAACTCTTCTAAATAACTAGAGTCCGCTGTGTACACGACAGTTTGATTGCCGGCACTTATTCTCATGGCATAACAAACGACTGGATGTTTCGTTTTCATAAATTCGATGGTAAAAGGCCCAACTTCAAGTTTTTGACTCGGATCATACTCTACCCCTTTAGTAATTCCTTTATGAGTAAGTTTGTTGAAGCTTTCCTGATCATATGTATGTCCGTAAATAGAAAGTTCCTGAACAGCGTTTCCTAGATGAGTCTGAATGAGGCGTGCATATTGAAATACTCCGACATCAGCCACGTGATCATGATGATAATGAGATAAAATCATAGCATCTATTTCTTCTGGCTTTGCATATTTTTGCAGCTGAGCCAATGCACCGCTTCCACAATCAACAAGCAGCTGAAATCCATCGTGCTCCACTAAATAGCTAGAAGTAGCTTCTGAAACCGCAGGATATCCTCCCCAAAAACCAATAACAGTTACTTTCATTTCAATCACCCTTTCGTACTATTTTTATTACGTTCAGTATACCCTACTTTTTTTTGAAAACTAACTGAAAGACACTCGTTTCGGTCATTTTATCGAAATAACTCATTGTTATATAACAAATAACCACTTAGAATAGCAAAATAGGCTAAATTGTTATAAAACATAATTGACATTTTATCATCTGTTATAATACAATGTTAGTAACAAAAACAACGGAGGGGATTTAAAATGTTAGAAAAAATGACTGAATTTTTCAAAAGATTACCCAATAAAAAGTGCGTAGAATGCGGAAACGACATTGAGGAACAGCATGAATGCTACGGAAACAAATGTGATCACTGTCTAGATATCATGAAATAAAAAAAGCTGAAACTGTTATAAAACAGTTTCAGCTTTTTTTATACGGTCAAACTGCGATACTCATTTGGCGTAATGCCTTCTACTTTTTTAAACACTTTTCGAAAGTATTTATCATCATGATATCCAATCATATTCGCAATTTCATAGATTTTTAGTTCTTCATTTAGTAAAAGTGATTTGGCTTTATTCATTCTGACTTTCACCATATAATCTGAAATGTTTTCTTGAAATTCTTGCTTAAACTTTCTCGAAATGTATTCACGGCTTAGATAGAAACGTTCCGATATTTCTTGAAGCTTCACATCTCGATGAAAATTTTGCTGCAAATATTGTTCGATTTCATAAATAACGTCGCGATTGTTTTGCTTGCTATACCTTTTTACTACTTTTAAAAATCGCTTTACTTCACGCTTCTTCCTCTCTACATACTTTGCTAGCTGAAACTGCCCATCTTGGTTATAGAAGAAAGAAAGGACATATTCAGGACCGTTATTTATCGTATAAGGAATGTGATATCTTTTTAACCAATGCTGACTTAACAGCTGATATTCCTGCTCAAAATGCAGAATTTGCTTTAATGAGAGATAATTTTGTGCTTCAAAAGCTGTGATAATTTCGTTGAATACCGGCAAAAAGGCTTCAAACTTCCCGACTTGCAGCGCTTCTTCAATTTTACTGTTATAGTCCATCATATTTATTAATAAAGCACTTGCTAAAACGTCTTGCTCGCCGTAGACCTTCACTTTATTTTGATCAAGAACATTGCTTAATAAAAGCGAATTTTTCGCATCTTCATAGGATTTCATTAGCTGATCAATAGAAGAAACTTTGCACCCTCTTGCAAT
The DNA here is from genome assembly GCF_000832985.1 of Priestia megaterium NBRC 15308 = ATCC 14581. Lineage (GTDB taxonomy): Bacteria > Bacillota > Bacilli > Bacillales > Bacillaceae_H > Priestia > Priestia megaterium. Next base: position 2,713,510 of record NZ_CP009920.1, on the reverse strand, counting down.
CCGACAGCTCACGTCTAACGTACGGCGAATGGCTGTATGTAAAGTCGTCAGTAAAGAGGTTATGCGTTCAAAATCATTCCAAAATATAATGATAATTTCCCACTTATTTGATAAATAACGGAAGGCTACCCCATTTTCTTCTTCCATCAGCATTTCATTGATTACATTTAAAATTGAAAAATAGGCTAAATCCCGGTCACCGCCAAAAGAACGAATGATAGATTCATCTACACGTACAATCCCCACTTCATATTCTCTAGTCAGATGGAAACCAAACTCTTCATAGATTGATTGATTTAGCAAATAATTGTTCATTAACTGCGTCAGTTTTCGATCTCGATAAATCGGCTTCATTTCATTGATTAAACGATAGCTGCTATTATGAACTTTTCTGGACTCTTCTTCTTTCTTCCATTGGGTTACAGCTCGTACAAGCGTATCGTTTAAAATCGAAGGATCCACTGGCTTTAGAATGTAATCCGTGCTTCCAAAATGAATAGCTTTACGCATATAGTGGTAGTCATCATACCCTGTTACCACAATCGTTTTGCTAGAAGGTGAATTCTCTTTAATCCACTCCAACAAAGCAATTCCATCGATATTAGGCATCTTCATATCAGTAAAAATGATTTCCGGTTCATGATCCTCGATAAGCGCAATCGCTTGCTCACCGCTATCAGCTTCTATCACATCTGTAATTTCATGCTCTTCCCACTGTCCAAGCAGCTTTATTCCTTCTCTTACATGCTCTTCATCATCCACGATTAATACTTTCATCACTATCCCTCTTTTCTTCAATTGTTGTTAGCTTTATGACAACGGTAAAATCGTGATTTTCTTGACTGCTAATTTGCATTGAAGCATGATCTCCATAGTAGATGCGAAGTCGTTCATAAATGTTTTGCAACCCAATATGCTCATCTGTTTGATTATACGATTGCTGAAGTCTCGTTTTTAATTGATTCAACTCTTGTTGCCCTATCCCTTTTCCGTTATCAGAAACAGTTAGAATCAGTTCTTCACCGTTCAACTCCGCTGAAATCAACAGCTTTCCGCTTCCTGTACGGGTTTCTAATCCATGCTTAAAAGAATTCTCAACAAGAGGCTGCAAAATCATTTTCGGTATTCGCATAAGCTCTGCTTCTTTTTCGATATTTAACTCATACTCAAACTTTGAACCAAACCGCTGCTTTTGCAGACTTAAGAAAGCTTTTACGTGATCGACTTCTTGCTTTAAGCTAACGATATCCTCTTTCATATTCATGCTGTAACGCATAATGTGGGAAAGTGAGGTTAATAAAGAATATACTTCAACTGCTTTATGCTTAAGAGCAAGAGTTCCAATCGATTGAAATGCGTTGTATAAAAAATGCGGATTAATTTGTGACTGCAGCACTTTTAGCTGCGTTGATTTATTTTCTAATTCCAATCGAAATTTACGTTCAATCAAGTCATTAATTGTTTCTACCATAGAGGTAAAATGCCTTCCTAAAACACCAAATTCATCGTTTCCAAGCGACTTAAACCGCACCTCAAATGATCCTTTTTCCACTTCTTTCATATTGCGAATCAATACGTTAATCGGCTGTGTAAAACGTACTGATATAAAAAGCGTAGCGATAACGAGCATACACAAAAATGGCAGGCCAATTAATACATTCATAAGTGCTGTCTTTCTTGCATCCTCATATAAAACACTGTAAGGAATTCGTTTCACCATGTACAAGTCCTCAAAGGGCTGTTTAAGCTTTTCATACATTAATACGCCTGAGAAGCTTTTATCTTCCCATTCCATACTATGGTCTTTTTGAGAAGTGAGCGCCTTCACCCACGCGTAGTTTTCATTTTTTCCAATAACCTTTGAATCAGAGGAATACAAAACCTTACCTTTATTGTTCATTAAATAAAAATCTTCTGACTCTTCATTATATAGACGCTGCGATATAGATTGAATTTGTGTCATATTAATGTCTAAAGATAGATAAGCTAACAACTTGTCTGATGGAATCTCATCAATCCGCTGATGAAAGCTAATAACTTGATTCGGCAGTGAATCAATTAACGTTGATAAATTATTGTAGCTATAAATTTCATGGGTAGGCTCAATCACAAGAAATTTATGATTTTTATTTAAATAAGAATAGTAAGGCTGAGTGTAAATATCATCATACTTCCCTCTGCTGCTCACTTTCGAATTATAAGCTGTATATGAGTCATGCCCGTTTTCAATGTAAAGATGGAGCTGTTCAATCTCTGGACGAGTATTATATAAATAAAGAAGAGTTCGTGATATTTCCAGTTGATTGGCTCCTAAGTCACTTGATACACCTTCATCTAACACTTTAATAAATGGGTGGTAGCCGTACAGCCTTTTTGTAATATTAGCAATTTCATTTAAGTAATCGCTCAAATCATTGCTTCCATTTTTAATAACTTGATAGTTGGTAGAAATAAATCGGTTCTTAACCGTTTCTTTTGTGTATTGATACGTAAAAATCGTCGAAATTAAAAATGGAATAACCGTTGCGAATAAGAAAAACAAAATTAATTTCTTGCGTATGCTCCAGCCTTTCACAAATAACCTCCTTTGACTAATGTCATACATTATGACTATTATTATACATTAAAAGCGCTTTCAATTAACTATTATTTTTTCATAACTTATGAATCTAACCAGCTATTTTTTCACATCAAAAAGTCCGCGTTTTCCACGCGGACTTCTTGTTTATTTTTTCATTTTTGCCCAAATTGTATCTAATTTCTTCATAAACTCTTCTTCTGTCATTTGCTTACCTGCGTAAGACTGCATTGCTGCGCCGACTTCTTGAACCGTTCCTTCCGGATACTTAAACCAGTTCCAAGATAATGTTTTACCTTCTTCAGAGTATTTTAAGATATCATCAGATAAAGAATCAATTCCTTTTCCATCGATGTTTTTGAACGCTGGAATGAACTTGAACTTTTCAACTAAGAATTTTTGACCCTCTTTAGAAGAAACCATCCAATTTAAGAATTCCTTCGCTGCTTTTTTATCTGCATCTGGGGCATTTTTGTTTACTACCCAGTTATTTGGAACTCCGATTGCTAGTTTATCATTTTTCTTTGCATCGTTGCTGATTGGCATTGGAATAAAGCCCATTTTCATGTCCGGATTAATTTTCGTAATCATATTTACCGTCCAGTTACCTTGTTGCATCATTGCTGTTTCACCAGAAGCAAATTGAGTAACTTGTGTATTGTAGTCTGTCGTTAGTGGATTTTTATTTCCATACTTTAACGTTAAATCGAACAGATTCATAAATTGCTTAAACGTTTCATTGCCTTCAAATTTTGCCTTGCCTTCGTTTAGACCTTTAATAAACGCATCTGGATCGTCTTGCTGTGCCATTGGAATATTAAATAAGTGGTTACCTAGCACCCACCACTCGCCGTATCCATTAGAAAATGGCGTAATTCCTTTTGCTTTAAGCTTTTTAGAAGCTGCTTCTAATTCTGGCAGCGTTTTAGGTAATTCTTTAATGCCTGCTTTTTCAAATAAATCTTTATTATAAATAAAACCATAACCTTCTAAGTTTAGCGGCTGACCATAAATTTTCCCGTCCATTGTCATCGGTTCTTTGGCGATATCATACAGATTATCTACCCACGGCTGATCAGATAAATCTTCTAATTTATCCTTCCACGTTTGCGCTTCTTGGAACCCTCCATTGTTAAAGATATCAGGTTCATTTCCAGAGGCAAACTGTGCTTTTAATGCTGCACCATAGTCCGCGCCTCCGCCGACTGTTTGGATGTTAAACTTTACGTTTGGATGTTCTTTTGTGTATTCATCCGTTAATTCTTTCAGCTGATCTGCAATTTCCACTTTGAACTGGAACATATCAATAACAACTTGATCACCTGAGCCTGTTGATTTACTTGCTTTTGAATCCGTACCTGAGTTTGAACATGCTGTCGCAAATAAAAGTGATGTTGCTAACACGCCAGACATTATTGAAAGCCTTTTCATTTTCATTCGTTTTGCCCCCCTTGATATCTATCTCTCTTTATTTTACCGATTCTAGGACATTTGAACAGGTAACAATATTGAACAACCGAGTGGAAAATATTGAACACTCCCTTCAGCACCCTTCGACAGATCTCTCTTCTTTCGCAAAAATTTCTATAAATTTTTTGTCTGTTTTATTCCACCTAATAACATTTATAGACAAAATTATGTTAATATGTAGAGTGATAGATTCATAAGAAAATTTATGAATTTTTTAACTTGTATAAACAAAGTGAAGGGGTTTACATGAAAACTAAAAAGCGCAAAAAAACACATGTCTCATTTCGAATTAACTGGCTGTTTATTGTGGTTTTCCTGCTTTTTTCTGCACTCATTTTACGATTAGGCTTCGTACAGATCGTGTACGGAGAGAACTATAAACGAGAAGTTGAAAAAACAGAAGATGAAACGGTAGATTCACCGGTTCCTCGCGGAAAGATGCTAGACCGCTATGACCGCGTTATCGTGGATAATAAACCGTTGAACGCTGTCACGTACACGCGTTTGAAAGGCGTCACTCAAGAAGACAAGCTAAAAGTAGCTAAAAAGCTTGCTACTCTTATTGATGTTCCTGTTACAACAGACGTGTTTGGCAAATCGAATAAAAAGAAAGATAAAAATACGATTAAGCTAACAGAACGCGACTTAAAAGATTACTGGATTGCAACTCATCCAAAAGCAGCAGCGAAAAAAATTACCGCAGCGGATAAGCAAAAAGTAAAAGAAGGTCAACTTTCTGAAGACGATTTATACCCTCTTCAGCTAAAGCGCATCACAAAAAACGAACTTTTATCGGTGAAAGATGACCTTGAAGTGATTGCTATTAAAAGTAAGATGGAAGGCGGCTACGCGTTAACCGCTCAAATTATTAAAAGCGGATTAACCGATAAAGAGCTTGCCGTCATTAGTGAGCAGCTGGGTGAATTACCAGGCGTTGATACGACAACTTACTGGGACCGTATGTATACATACGACGGCTTACTTAGCACGCTGCTTGGTAAAATCACATCAGCTGATGAAGGATTGCCAAGCGAAAACTTACAGTACTATTTATCACACGGCTACAGCCGTAACGACCGAGTAGGAAAAAGTTATTTAGAAAAGCAGTACGAAGACGTTCTTCGCGGTCAAAAAGCCCGCGTGCAAAACGTAACGGACCGCTCTGGCAACCTAGTGAGCCAAGAGACCGTTACTGAAGGTCAGCGCGGCAGTGACTTAATTTTAACAATTGATATGGAACTTCAAAAACAAGTCGAAGATATTTTAACAAAAGCTGTGACATCTGGAGCAGCTGGTTCACGATTAATGGACCGAGCGTTTGCTATTATGATGGACCCTCACACGGGAGACATTTTAGCAATGGGTGGAAAACAGCTCGTTACAGATAAAAAGACGGGAGCACGAAAAGTACAAGATTTTGCTCTTGGTAACATGACCACTTCTTATGAAGTAGGTTCGGCTGTAAAAGGAGCTACTGTTCTTGCAGGTCTTGACTCAGGCGCTATTCAGCCCGGAACGGTGTTTTATGATGCACCGATGACATTTGCTGGAGGCACTAAGAAAAAGTCTTCACATAATATGGGAGCTACCGGAATCCAAAAAGCTCTAGAACAATCATCAAACGTGTTCATGTACCGCACGGTTATGAGCATGGCTGGTGAAACGTACCGCCCTGGCGGCAGACTGAACATTCCACCGTCTATCTTTAATAAGCTGCGCTCATACTATAGCCAGTTTGGTCTTGGAATTTCAACGGGCATCGAATTAGAAAACGAATCAACCGGTATTCGCAATACCGTAACAAATGAACCAGGTAAAGCGCTGGATTTTGGTATTGGACAATATGATACGTACACACCGCTTCAGCTTGTTCAATACATTTCAACGATTGCAAACGGTGGATATCGCATGAAGCCACATCTAGTAAAAGAAATTCGTGAGCCTGAGCTTGATAGCGAACTAAAAGGAAGCGTACAAAGCTCTTTTGAGCCGGAAGTATTAAACCGTATTACAATGAGCCAATCGGAAATTGACATTGTTAAGGAAGGCTTCCGCCGCGTAGTCACAAGCTCACATGGTACAGGGCGTTTACTTAACACTGGAAAATATCGTCAGTATAACATTGCTGGTAAATCCGGGACAGCTGAAACCTTTAACAAAGGCGTAAGCGTCCGTAACTCTACATTCGTTTCATACGCGCCTTATGATAATCCGGAAGTAGCAGTAGCAGTTGTCATCCCTTCTGCTTATGTAGCAGGTACATCTAATACGTTAAGTAAAACTATTACAGGCGATTCTATTAAAGCTTACTTCGATCTTAAAAAAGAAGGCGAAAAAGAAGTAGAGCAAAAAGAAGAAGATGCAAAAACAGGAAATACAGAATTAAACGGCGTAAAAAAAGATGATAATGAACAATAAAAAAAGGTCTCGTCATGAGACCTTTTTTGTTTTCTCTATGAAAAAAGCCCATCTCACTGAGACAGACCGCGTAAAAAGTATAGTTCAATTAATTCAGCAATTTTTTCTTCTGAAAGCGGCTCATGCCGTTTTTCCCAATCATAGACGAGTGCAATGTACATTTTAAATAATAAAAAAGCTGTGAGCTCCGGGTTGCACGGTTTGATTTCTTTTTTAGAAATTGCAATTTCGATTTTGTTTTTTATATAAGTCAAAATCTCTTCTTCTACTCGCACCAGCACTTCTTGCACTGCTGTAGTGCCTAACTGCTGTTCCTGTACCAGCTTCAGCATGAGCTGATGCTCGGTGCGGAATTCCAAGATTCTAAAAATGGCTGCTTGGGCATTTTCAAAAAAAGGACGGTTGCTATCAATGACAGTTTCAGCTGCATCTGTCATTTCTCGAATCATTCGTGTCACAATTTCATCGAATAACTCTTCTTTGTTTTTAAAAAAAGTATAAATCGTTCCTTTTCCGACATTTGCAAGCTTCGCCACTTGCTCCATAGTCGTTGCTTTATATCCAAACAGCGCAAATGATTTTGACGCTGCATCAACAACTGATTGCTTTCGGTCTATAGCCACGTTATCCCCTTCTTTCTGACCAAATGAATATTTCAGTCAACAAGTACGGTTTTACTATAGCATAAGTTTCTTTTGCTTTTCAACCACAATCTTTTCTCTTAGTATAACCTTTCTCTACAGGTAGTAGACAAAAAAGCGGAGCATTGATTCACCGCTCCACTTCTACAGTTGCTGCACATATTTAACCGCTTTTTTAGCCACATCTTCTCCTTGCTCTACACATTCTGGTATACCCAGACCTTCGTATGAGCTTCCCGCTACATAAAGACCGGCCAGCTCTTTTTCAAGCTGTTCGTTCATCGTATCTAGCATATCGTGATGTCCGACCGTATACTGAGGCATTGACTGCTTCCATCTCGTTACCGCGTAAAATTCAGGCTCAGCAGAAATTGTAATGAGCTTCTTCAAATCCTCCAGGACAATTTTGAAAATTTCATCGTCAGGCTGATCCACCACAGCTTCATCCCCGGTTCGTCCAACTAAACATCTCAGCAGCACTTTTCCTTCCGGAACCGCATGCGGCCACTTTTTATTTAGCCATGTGCACGCCGTAATCGTGTAATCGCTATTTCTTGAAACGGCGATGTTCATTGCATCTAGATTGTCTTGCAGCGCTTCTTGTGCAAAGGCTATCACAACAGTAGCTACTGAAGTGGAAGGCATATGCTTCAACGGTTCAAATATTTTATATTCCGAAAGCATAGACTGAGCAGCTGCATGAGGAGAAGTTACAATAACGCTATCTGCTTTTATTACTTTCCCGCTATTTAACGATAATTCGTATGTGGTATCTTCTTTGTGAATTTTTTCTACTTTTATTCCTTTTGTAATAATATCAGGGTCTATTGCTTTTTCTACCCCATCCACTAGCGATTGCAGACCTTCTTTTAACGTTAAAAAGACGCTATTTTTTTTAAACTCCGAATCCTCACCGTGCTGTGGATGAATTTCTTTTAGCTTTTTCATTCCGACAATTAAGCTTCTGTACTTATGTTCAGCATGCAGAAACTGTGGAAATGTCGATCGTAAACTCAAACGATCAACGTCTCCTGCGTAAATTCCTGATAATAGAGGCTCAATCAAATTTTCAACAACTTCATCACCAAACCGTCTTCTAAAAAATACGCCTAGCGAACGGTCATCCTGATTTTTTGTCTTCGGTATAAAAAAATCAGCTGCTGCGCGCAGCTTGCCAACAGGTGAAAATAACCCTGTTGTGATAAAAGGAGATAACTTGGTTGGTATCCCCATTACAGCACCATCAGGCAGCGCATGCGGTGTATCTTTTACTAGAATATAGGATTTCCCCTTTTCATTTCCGACTAGCTCCCTACCTAACCCTACTTCTTTTGCCAGTTTTGTAGCAGCTAGCTTACGCGCTAAAAATGAATCAGGACCTTTTTCAAATAAATACCCGTCTCGTTTGACCGTTTGAATTTTTCCACCAAGCCGATGCGTCGCTTCTATTAGTTGAAGATCAATTGGCAGCTGATGATCCTTTATTTTTTTTTGCACATAATAGGCAGCTGAAAGACCTGTTATTCCTCCACCGATGATGACAACCTTTTTTCGTCTATCCGTCATGTTATCATCGCCTTTTCTGTAAAATTCAATATAAAGAGAAGCGATTATGGAAATCCATAGCTCGCTTCTTACTTTTCTCTATATTGATTATAAGTTACTTTTCGTCCCTGTTCAATGTACAAAGAATCTATATTGACTTAGCGGGCAATCTGTTTTAACACAACTGTAGCTAACCCATCGATAAATTCAGGCTGTGCATTGGGCATTTCAGGGCGGTAATAATCAGCCCCAATTTCATCTGTCACCACTTTACATTCATAGTCGTTATCATAAAGAACTTCTAAGTGGTCTGCGATAAATCCAACCGGAGTATACACGAACGATGTATACCCTTTTTCTTCATGCAATTCTCTTGTTAAATCTTGGACATCAGGACCTATCCATGGCTCAGGCGTATTTCCAGCACTTTGCCAGCCAATTTCGTAATGTTCAATGCCAGCGGCTTGTGCAATTAAATCCGCTGTTTCTTGAAGCTGATTTGGATATGGATCTCCTGCTGCAATAATTTTTTCTGGCAAGCTATGTGCAGATACAATCAACACGGCTTTTTGGCATTTCTCTTCGTCTATTAAATCAAACGTTTGTTTAACACGTGTAGCCCAGTACTGAATGAACTTTGGCTCACTGTACCAGCTTTCTACTGAATGAATGATTGGCCCTCCTAATTTTTCAGCCGTTTCTTTGGCGCGCCCATTATAGGATTTTACGCTAAACGTTGAAAAGTGAGGTGCAAGCACAATGCTGACCGCTTCTTTAATTCCGTCTTTATGCATTGCTTCTACTGCATCTTCAACAAACGGTTCAATATGCTTTAAGCCAAGATACGCTTTAAATTCAATTTCATCCTGCACTTCATTCAAGCGCTTTTCCAGACTTTCCATTTGCTGTTGCGTAATTTTTGCAAGAGGTGAAATGCCCCCGATTGCTTCGTAGCGGTTTTGTAAATCTTCTAAGGCTTCTGGTGAAGGTTTACGTCCGCGGCGGATATGTGTATAGTAACGTTCAATATCTTCTTCTTTATATGGTGTTCCATATGCCATTACAAGTAATCCCATTACTTTTTTACTCATGTGTTCGACACCTCTTTATTAGATTCAATACTTGTCTTCATTTTGCCATGAATAAAAAGAAAAATTCAAAGTTTAGCGCTCCAAATTATTTGACAATTTATTGTCTATTTGCAGAATATTCATGAATAAAGGTTGTTAAACGTTTTAACGTTTCCGGCTGAACCTGTGGAAAAACGCCGTGCCCCAAGTTAAAGATGTAACCAGGACTGGCCATCCCTTTATCTAAAATTTCTGTTACGCGTTCTTCAATAACTTCCCATGGAGCTAACAAAATAGCAGGATCTAAGTTTCCTTGCAGTGTTTTTGTTAAGCCTAATGCACGTGCTTCATCCAGCTGTGTTCTCCAATCTAATCCCACTACATCCAGCGGCAGATCATGCCATTCTTTTGCCAAATGACTTGCCCCTACTCCAAACATAATGAGCGGTACATTTTTTTCACGTAAAGAGGTGAAAATTCGCTCCATGACAGGTTTTATAAAATAACGATAATCCGCTACGTTTAAAGCACCCACCCATGAATCAAAGATTTGAATGGCTTTTGCCCCAGCGTCAATTTGCGCTTTTACATATGTAATCGTCATATCTGCTAACTTATCCATTAGTGCAAACCATGCTTTAGGTTCGGTATACATAAATGCTTTTGTTTTATTGTAATTTTTTGAAGGTCCTCCTTCAATCATATAGCTTGCCACTGTAAAAGGAGCACCCGCAAAGCCAATTAGAGGTACGTTTAACTGTTCTGTTGTTAACAGCTTAATCGTATCTAATACATAGGGAACATCTTCTTCCGGCGTAATTTCTCCTAGTTTTTCTACATCGCTTAAAGATTGAATTGGATTAGAGATTACGGGACCAATTCCTGACTTGATTTCAACATCTACTCCAATTGAAGGAAGCGGTGACATTATATCTTTATATAAAATAGCTGCATCCACTCCGTACTGTTCAACGGGCAGGCGTGTTACGTATGCCCCAAGCTCCGGCTGATGAGTGATTTCAAATAAAGAGTACTTCTCTTTTAGCTTTCGGTATTCCGGCTGTGAACGCCCTGCTTGGCGCATATACCAAACCGGAACATGATCCGTTTTTTCCCCTCTACAGGCTTTTAAAAAAGTATCGTTAAACGTTCCTTGACTCATAATTTCCACCTTTCTCGATTGTCTTCCATCCGTATTTTCTTCGATTAGACAGACAATAATCAGCAAAGGAACATACTGGTTCCTCTACTGATTAAAGTTTCACGTTATATTCTCTACTTGTCACTATACCCATTTCTTTACGACTTGTATAGCCACCTGCTAAAAATGTCAAAAATTCGCCCTACTCTTCCTTATTTTATTGAAAAAGAGCAGGTGTTACTTCGTTGGATTTTTTTCCTTTTTGTTTTGTTTGGGAATTGTAAGGAACTACATAATAAGTAGGACTGTCGAGCAGATTCACACGCTCTTTCTCAAATGCTCCTTTTCCCTTCACTTTGCCAATTACTTCGGCTTTATCTCCTTTTTTCTCATAAACATAATAAACAGCTCTTTTATCAGGTGAAGGTGTCCACGATAAATTTACCGTTAGCAAACCAAATGGATGGAATGTTAATTCTTGTTTTAAGTCTTTAACTTGCTCTAAGCGTATTGGTTTTGGCAAATCTTTAACGCCTGCTGGCTTTTGAAATGCAGCTTCGTCGTAACCAGCTCTTGTGAGAATGTCTTTAAATAATAGAGTCGGATAAGAACTTCCTTTTGTTAAATAATGCTGATCATTTGTAGAGTCATATCCCATCCACACGCTTCCTACAACGTCTGGCGTATATCCAACGAACCAAGCATCCCTCGTGGCTCCTTTAACATTCGTATACGAAGTAGACCCTGTTTTTCCTGCTAACTCTCCTGTAAACTCTCCATTTTTTGCCGTTCCTTCTTTAACAACTCCTTGAAGCATCTTTGTCATATACCAAGCCGTTTGTTTTGAAAATGCTTTGTGAGTGTCGGGAACAGCTTTTGCAATCACTTTTCCGTCTTGATCTTTTATTTCTTGAATAAAGTACGGTTGGATATTTTCTCCGTTTTCAGCAAATGCCCGGTACGCTCCTGCTAATTGAAGCGGTGTAATTCCTTCCTTTAATCCTCCAAGAGCAATCGCAAGTCCTTTATCTTCTAAAGGAATTCCTAGCTTTGTGAGATACTGCTTACTTGTTTCAACTCCTAGCTGATTCAATGTCCAGACAGCAGCTGCGTTTTTAGAATCTTTTAGGGCATCGTACATCGTTACCTTTTTAGCATATTGGCCGTCTACATTTTTAGGTGTGTATCCCCCGTAGCTTCTCAGCTTGTCTTGCAGTAAGGAATAAGGCTTGAATTGACCTTCTTCTAACGCAGGGCCATATACCGCAATAGGTTTCATCGTAGAACCTGGCTGTCTTTTGACATTTACGCGATTGAGCGATTTTTGTACATAATCTCGTCCTCCCATAACAGATAAAACTCCTCCGCTTTTGTTATCAACTAATACAAAAGCACCTTGGGCACTGTTATCTGTACCTGGAAAATAACGATTTTCTTTCATCAGTTCGTAGGCGGCTTCTTGTACTTTTGTACTCATAGGTACTTTGACCGTATAACCGCCGCGCAGAAGCTCATTGCTCGAAATGCTGTATTTCTTCTCTGCTTCTTGAATAACCATATCGATATAGGTTAAATACGCTGGGTTTTTAGCCTGTTCCTTTACGTTCAACCCCAGCGTTCTTCCTTGCAAACGGACATTTTTTTCAGCTGATAAATAACCTGCTTTTTGCATGGCATTTAACACAACATTTCTACGTTCTATACTTTTTTCTGGATGTAAAATAGGAGAATAAGAATTCGGTGCTTTTGGCAGTGCAGCGAGCAGTGCACCTTCTTCTACCGTTAATTCGGAGACATCTTTATTGAAGTAAAGCTTGGATGCAGCTTGGATTCCATAGGCTCCGTGTCCAAAGTATATTTGGTTCAAATACATTTCAAGCAGTTTTTGCTTACTGTAACGCTGCTCCAAGTTAATGGCCACCACTACTTCTTTTGTTTTTCTAAGCAGCGTTTTATCATTAGATAAAAACACATTTTTAGCCAGCTGCTGTGTTAAAGTACTTCCTCCTTCAACACTTCCTCCAGCCAATATATCTCGGTATAATGCTCGACCAATAGATTTAAAATCGATTCCGTGGTGTTCATAAAAACGAACGTCTTCAATTGAAATAAATGCTTGTTGCACATGCTTTGGAATCTTATCAATTGAAACCAAGTCCCGATTTTTCACATAGAGCTTTGTTAATTCGTCTCCATTTTCGTCCACTAACCTCGTAGCCAAGTCCATGACGATCTTTTTCTCATCAATTACATAGTTTCCAAGAAACAAGATGATAATATATCCGATCAATCCTAATAGAAAAATTCCAACTAAGGCAGCAATTGCGTATAAGCCTTTTTTGTACATCGTGCCACCCCTTTTCTTTCGCTAAACTTTTGATAATATGGAAAACAACTTCATCAATGTTTTACTTTACCATCTTCATTAGAAGTTCACAATTTTTGAATTTTTGTGTGTAAAATTTTATAATTTTAGTATGATTTACAATTGTAAATTGTATGCAATTCCCAATTAGAAAGGAAGTATAATCCATGAAGATCTTTATTACTTACGGAACAGGCCCTTACCTTCAGAAGTTGATCGACGAACATCCGAGTGAACGTTTGTTACTGCTTCACAAAGATGACGATCAATTTGCACTAGTTCATGAAACAGATGGAGATACAATTTTTAAAGAAGGACATGCTTATGAGGTATTAGATGCTTCTGGAGATCTTGCAGATAGCGGATTTGCTGTACTAAATAATATTTCAGTTACAGATGAGGGCCGTCCTTTGTTTGAACAGCGATTTAGCCAACGAGCTCGTTTAATTGAAAATGAAGCAGGCTTCTCAGCTATTCGTGTGCTTCGTCCACTGCAAAATGACACATATATTATCTTTACAGGATGGAAAGATGAAAGTTCATTTAGCGATTGGCAGTCTTCAAAAGCCTATAATGAAGCACACAAAAAACGCGGTACGTCAGAAGGCGTGGATCAGCAGCCGTCGATTTTCTCTCGCCCTTCTTATGTGACCTCATACCACGTAGTTAAATAAGTAAACACCCTCCTAGTAGGCGAGTATCACAATAGGCACAAACGGCATATTGTATACTACATCACCTATTGGGAGGAATTTTTATGGGCATAGAGCTTGGAGCTCTTCATTGGATGTATGTCCTTTTTATCGCCTTCATTATCGGCTTTATGATTATGCGGCGAGATACGAGTATCCTTTGTATACTCGGGATTTTTTTGCTTTCCTTAACAGCTACCTCTTCGTTAAGCCACTCCGTCAGCGCTGTTTTTTCCAGCTTCATTTATGCCATTACAGAACTGCTTCCTACCATTTTAATTATTTCAATTATTGTATCTATGAGTAAAGTCTTAATGGCTACAGGAATAAATGAATCGATGATTTCACCTTTTGCTCGCCTCATTAAAACACCTGCTCTTGCCTATTGGGTTATTGGATTAGTTATGATGACCATCTCCTATTTTTTCTGGCCTTCTCCAGCCGTTGCTTTACTTGGAGCCGTGCTTTTACCAGTGGCCATCCGCGTAGGGCTTCCAGCTATAGGCGTAGCTGTAGCGATGAATTTATTCGGCCACGGCGTTGCGCTTTCAGGAGACTTTGTTATTCAAGCTGCTCCTAAGATAACAGCTGACGCAGCAGGTCTTCCAGTTCACGAGGTGGTTCAAGCAAGTGTCCCTCTGGTCATCGTGATGGGAGTTGTTACGACACTCTCTGCTTTTTACTTTTTAAAACAAGATATGAAGCACAATAGAATTCACGTTCAACCGACAATGTTAACAAACAGTTCTTCTGTCCAATCCACACCTCTTTCTTCTTCAATACGCCGGGCTTTAGCCATTATAGTTCCCCTTTTCTTCGCTATAGACGTATGGGCAATGTTCACCCTTCATTTACAGGGAGGAGATGCGACCGCTCTCGTTGGTGGCACAGCCCTATTTATTTTAGTGGTGGTTTCACTTATTGCTCACAAAGGAAAAGGTCTCGAACAAACAACTTCCTACTTAATTGAAGGCTTGCAGTTTGGTTTTAAAGTATTCGGTCCCGTTATTCCCATTGCAGCTTTTTTCTATTTAGGAGATGCTGGATTCACAACAATCATTGGTGACTTTCTTCCGAAAGGATCACATGGACTTGTAAATGACCTAGGCGTTGCGCTTGCTTCCACTGTGCCGTTAACCGCACAGGTCGCCACTGTAACGATAACTGCTCTAGGAGCTATTACCGGATTAGACGGTTCAGGCTTTTCAGGCATTTCACTTGTAGGCTCTGTCTCTCATTTATTTGCATCTGCTTTAGGATCGGGCGCTGCCACCCTAACTGCTTTAGGGCAAATTGCTGCGATTTGGGTTGGTGGAGGCACATTGATTCCATGGGCATTGATTCCAGCTGCTGCGATTTGCGGAGTCAGTCCGTTTGAACTCGCCAGACGTAATTTAAAACCTGTAGCGATTGGATTAGTCGTTACAACAACTGTCGCGATGTTCTTAGTTTAAACAAAAGCCCCCTTCTTTTTATGAAGGGGGCCATATGTATATATTTTTTACATGCCTTTTGGAAACACTTTTTCCGCTGAAGGCTTTACATACGCATAAACAAGCGTATAGAAGAAAATGCCTACAATAAGCCACATAAGCCCTAAGGTGTAGCCAGCTAAGACATCTGTTAAAAAATGTTCTCTTAATAGAATACGGCTCACACCTATTAATAAAACGATTAAAGTAATTGCCAGCTGATACCGCTTGGCTACCTTTTGACTGTTCATATGCTTTGTGAGAAAAAAGATAATCAGACCATAAATAAGAATTCCCATCATTGCATGGCCGCTCGGAAAACTGTAGCCTTTGATGCCTTCAAGAGGACGTCCTCGTTCTACCGCATCTTTAACTGCTTTATTAATAATATCACCGCTTAAAATAAGTAAAAATGCCGATATCATACCGATATAGTCCTTTTTAAAAAATAAAAAAACGAGAAGTACAGCTAAAAGAACCATAATCATCACTTTCGAAGCTAAAAAAGACAAGCCATGAAAAATAGATGATGCTGACTGAAGAACAGTGCTGTCATCTATAGCTGAAACAAGCCAGTGGTCTCCTTGAAAAGAATCTGTCGACACAACAAACAACACTCCTAAAAAAACGAGACCTGCCCCCCCAAACACCCACATCAATTTTTTGTACAGGGATACAGTTTGTGAATCTACCATATCGTTACCTCCTATTATCTCATGAGAAAATTGGCAAAAAACTCATTCTTTATCCCTATTCCTCATCTTATGTATCTATTATGTATATAAAATATTTCATGATTCAATTACTTTTTTCAATAACAACGCTTACATTCTTTTCTTTTTAATAGATAATGATATAATGATTAAAATGTCAAAAAATTCAAAACTTTATTCAACCTATACAGAAAGGATATGGTCACGTGAATTCCAAGCTACATACTTTACTTGAAGAAAAATTTGATGAAATGGTTCAAATCCGCCGATATTTGCATCAGTATCCAGAACCGTCTTTTAAAGAATTTCAAACCGCTGCCTACATTCGATCTTTTTATGATAAAATCGGTATTTCTTACCGAGCAAATGTAGGAGGAAACGGCATTGTAGCAAGCATTCAAGGAGGAAACCCCGGTCCTACTGTAGCTTTGAGAGCCGACTTTGATGCCCTGCCTATTCAAGATGAAAAAGATGTACCATATCAATCAACTGTTCCGGGTGTAATGCATGCATGTGGCCACGATGGTCATACGGCTACTCTTTTAGTCCTTGCTAAAGCGCTTTTTGAAATAAGAGATTCTCTCCCTGGTAAAATCGTCTTCATTCATCAGCACGCTGAAGAGTACGCACCCGGAGGCGCCAAGTCCATGATTGAAGACGGATGCTTAGACGGTGTAGACGCGATATTTGGAACGCATTTATGGTCATTAACTCCAACTGGTGTCGTTCAATATCGAACGGGCCCTATCATGGCTGCTGCTGATCGCTTTGAAATTACGATCAAAGGAGCAGGCGGCCACGGTGCACAGCCTCACAAAACAAAAGATTCAATCGTCATCGCCTCTCAGCTTGTTGTTAATTTACAGCAAATTGTAAGCAGACGTGTAAACCCAATTGATTCAGCGGTTGTGAGCATAGGTTCTTTTGTAGCAGAAAATGCATTTAATATTATTGCTGATTCTGCTCGACTAATTGGAACGGTAAGAACATTTAATGAAGATGTACGAAATGATGTCGAAAAAGAAATCGAACGAATTGTCCAAGGTACATGCTTAACAGCTGATGCTTCTTATGAACTGAGTTATACGCGCGGCTATCCTTCCGTCGTCAACCACCCGGAAGAAACGGCCTTTCTTGCTTCTGCTGCTTCTCAAATCGATGAAGTTCATACAGTCGAAGAAACGGAGCCTCACATGACTGGGGAAGATTTCTCTTATTATTTGCAGCATATTAAAGGAACGTTCTTTTTTACAGGAGCTCAGCCAGAAGGTGTAGATGCTCCGTATCCTCATCATCATCCTAAATTTGATTTTAACGAAAAAGCAATGCTTATCGCAGCTAAAACGCTTGGTACGGCTGCTGTTGAGTATTTAAGAGAACAAGCTCCTTCTAAAAACGTAATAAAAGCGAATTAATCATTCAGCAAGCATTCGTACAGATAAGCAGACGAGTGCTTGTTGTTTTATTTCAGGAACCTTTTCCACACTTAAAACGTAGTATTTATATCGACTGAAATGAGGTGATTTTTTTGAATACGTATGAAGAAAAAGTGTTACAAGAAGCTGAACATTGGAAATTCAGCATGTTGAAACGACCTTCTAAATTTCAACGGACCGCAAAATCTTTACAGCTTAAAATAAATGAAAAAATCCCTGCTAAAGTCCATAAGATTATGACTGAAAGCATAAAAAAAATGGTTGAAACCACGCTTGTTGGATCCGATTTCACCACTAAAAAAAGAGATGTCAGCGGTCTTTCGTTTGAAGAAAAAGAGAAAAGAATTTTGGAACTCATACCTAAGTACAAAAAAACAGCTGCTGTAGAAGGAGCTGGTACTGGTGCAGGCGGTATCCTTTTAGGTGCAGCAGATTTCCCGCTTCTTCTTTCCATAAAAATGAAGTGCTTATTTGACATTGCCGCTACATATGGTTTTGATGTAAAAGAAAAAGAAGAACGCATTTATATGCTGTATATTTTTCATCTTGCCTTTTGCAGCGACGACCATAGAACGAAGCTGCTCGAAGTAGTAGAAAACTGGGAAGAAAAGAAAGAGGAACTTCTTGAGCTTGATTGGAAAGCTTTTCAACAAGAATACCGTGATTACATTGATGTCGTGAAAATGTTTCAACTTATGCCGGGAATTGGAGCTGTTATAGGTGCATATGCTAATTATCAGCTTCTTGACCATCTCACAAAAGTAGCAATGAACGTCTATCGCTTCCGTATATTATCTTCGTCTCCAAAGTAGTCTAAAAACGTAAAAAAGCTCCTTTCGGAGCTTTTTTTTACGTTAATTTTTTATTTACATATGCATGTACAAATAAGTGAATAAATACAGCACCTGCTGCCACAGAAAGCAGTGCAGCAACTATATTAGAAAAAGCCACCGCTATGGCGAGCACAAGAATTTGTACATACAGCGCTTTTTTCCATACGTCCAAAAATGCCTTTTTCCGTTCTTTAGCTTCAACTGGATAAAGAGAAAGCCATAAAATCTGTTTGTGCTGCTTCCAAAGCGGGAGTAATTGAAAACCCGTCATGTATATAACAAATAAAACAACCACTATATTGCCGTATTGAAACGGCGCAGCTACAATTAAAAATCCGCCAATGACAGTTAAGCGAACGAGCAAACTTAAATAATCTCCTGATCGTAAAAATGTTCTGGTGTATAAGTAATGGTAAGTGGCACTTTGATGAAATGGAATACGTGCTACTAGCCAATCTAAATATCTACGGCGTTTGATTCGCTCTTTCACCTGAGGAACGTCCGTAAATAAATTAGCTAATCGATAAAAATAGCCCATACGCTTTTCTTCTAAGTCAATTAGCTTTTCCCATTTGATCGGCTTTCTTTTTGTAAGGGAGCGATAATAAATAGCTAGCGCAATCATAATCACCGCTACGACTCCTGTAAACAATACGTATGCATGGGAAAATAAGAAGTACGTAAAAACTGCGTTCAAGAAAAACCTGACGATATAATCTGTCCACTTCGCCCACTTTTCTTCAAACCATACAGCCCACCAAGACATGCCTAAGTTTACAACTTTCAAGATGAGTAATAGCAGAAAAAACACAAAAACGTTTGAGTAAGAATCATGCATTACCTTTACGTGAAGAGGTGCTGCTGCACCAGTTGTAAATAATAAAATATAAAGCTGAATCGTAAAGGTAAACCAAAAAGATTTTTTAAAATAAGGCTGCAGCTTCGTCTCTAAAGGGAGTAAAAAGACTAAATCAGGTCGTTTTAAAAACGTTTGAATTTGACCCATGGTTAAAATCAATCCCATAAGTATCGCAATCACTACAGCCGAAGGAAACGCAGGTGTTAATGTACTCAACCACTGTTGATAATAGTAGGCCAAACCGCCAATCGCAAAAATTAACACTAATTTAATGTGGTCATTTAAGATATATTTTGTATATCTTCTTACATCCACTAAATACTGCTGAAACCGTTGCTTCCATAATGCATCAATCTTACTCATAGCCTTCTTCCTTTGTTAATTCAATATAAATTTCATCAAGAGTAGCATTGCGCATCTGAAATTCTTCTTGAAGGTCTTTAAGCGTTCCTTGCGCTCTTACTTCTCCGTTATGTAGAATAACAAATTTATCGCAGTAGCGTTCCGCGGTCGCCAAAATGTGTGTGGACATTAAAATGCCTGCACCTTGCTTTTTCATATCCGTCATCAAATCAAGTAAAGATTGAATACCCAGCGGATCTAAACCTAAAAAAGGTTCATCAATAATATAAAGAGACGGCTGAACCAAAAAAGCGCACATAATCATAACCTTCTGCTTCATTCCTTTTGAAAAATGCGCAGGGAACCATTTTAACTTCCGGTCTAAACGAAACTCTTTTAAAAGCGGCTGCAGACGGGCTTCATATGTTTGAGGCTCAAGTCCATAAGCCATAGCTGTCATATCTAAATGTTCTTTTAATGTTAATTCATCGTATAGCACAGGAGTTTCTGGAATAAACGTAAACTGACTTCGATAACCTGTCGGATCTTGTTGAAAGGTTTTATTATTAATGGATACACTTCCTTTTTTTGCTTCCATTAATCCAATGATATGTTTAATCGTTGTACTTTTGCCGGCTCCGTTTAACCCGATTAACCCGACTAATTCACCTGCATTTACATCAAACGATACATCTTTTAAGACGGGAGTTTTTGTATATCCCCCTGTAATATTGTTAATTTGCAATAAAGAACCCATCACGATCTCCTTTTATTTGTTCTTTTTTGTCTCCAAGCGCAAGCGCTATTTGCTCTATTGTACCAAATCTTTTTCTTCCTCACATTGTTTTCAATTTTTTTCGGTTAATTTTTCCAGAATATAATCGAAATATCGGGACATTCTATATAGGGAAGAAGGAAAACAAGTTATTGATTACAACTAATCATTACAAAGCTTCTTACATTTGGGATGAGGTGTCTACAGCAGGCATATTTCAGAAAACCTTATTGTAAATCGATGTATGTTTGATTCATAAGGGGATGGTAGTCATGAACGTAGTAAGAATATATATAATGGGTAGACAATAATGTTCATTTATTACTGTGTAGATGAGGTGTTTGTCAAAGACCAAGAACGATTTCGTTCACATTGTATATTTTTTAGCTCAATGCTTAAATGAGGTGTTTGTTAAAGAGAATATACTTTTTCAAGTTACTGTTTCATTAGGCAATGCAATTACGTAAATGAGGTGTTCCTTAAAGATCATATGCTGCATTAAAAGCTATTTTTTCCTTCTTCACATGACGGGATGCATAATCGTTTGCATCCCGTTTTTGTGTATAAAATGCCAGCAGCTATTTCTTGCCTGCTGATTGCATTTCTACTTTGTGGTAAAATAAACATACATGTATACCCATACATTTATATTGGTAACGGAAGGTGAATATAATGAGCACACATGATGAAAACTGTATTTTTTGCAAAATTACTCGCGGTGAAATCCCAGGTGCAAAAGTATTTGAAAATGAACATGTATTAGCTTTTTTAGACATTAGTCAAGTAACAAAAGGGCATACGCTGGTGATTCCAAAAGTACATAAAAAAGACATTCACGAACTAACGCCGGAAATTGCGCGCAATTTGTTTGAAGTAGTTCCTCAAATCGCAAATGCAATTAAAGAAACATACAGCCCAATCGGCTTAAACATCTTAAATAATAATGGTGAAAAAGCTGGTCAATCCGTGTTTCATTATCATATGCACATTATTCCTCGCTATGGGGAAGGCGATGGATTCGGTGCTGTATGGAAAGAGCATACAAGCGAATACACGCCTGAAAAACTTCAAGAAATCGCTGGCAATATTTCTTCTCACCTTTCTTAAAACAAAAAAAGCTTACACATGTAAGCTTTTTTTGTTTTAACTATTCATTTAACACATGTTTAATCAGTTTGTGATATAAAATATCGTGCGGCTTTTCACTTATTATGAACGACTTTCCGCCTTAACTTCTAAATTCATACGTTCTTCAATCAATTTTGTTAATGCTCTTGATCCTTCAGGTACCAAGTGGACACCATCTGATGTAAAGTATTCAGGGTGCTTAGAAGCCTCTGAGTGCCAATCTACGAGCGTGACATGATCAAACTTTTCAGAAGCAGCTTTCAAATTCTTGTTCACGGTGCTTTCCCAGGAACGAGGAACGCGCGTATTCACTAAGTAAACGTCCGCGTGTGAAAAAGCTTTTAACAGTTGTTCCAGTTCTTCATTTGTAAAATAGCCATTTGTTCCTAACTCAATAATCACTGCGCTGTTCGGATTATTAAATGCTTGATAGCTAGGAGTTAGCTGCAGTGCTTCATTGAGCTGCCTTCCTACTTTTCCGTCAATCGTAATACTAAGCGGCATCTCTTTAAGATTAGGAGCAATATCCAGCATGACCGAGTCTCCAATCGCAAGAACATCTCTGTAAGAATTCGGCTGCTGTTTTTCTTTGGCATCAGATTTTTCTTCCCCGGAACTCTTTTCCGCGTTCTCTGCTTTTTTATCAGCCGCTTTGTTCTTGTCTTTGACAGAAGTTGAAGCATTTTCTTTATGATTCGTTTGAATTTTAACCTCTGTCTCTTTCGCTTTCGTTTCATCCTTTTGCTGCGTACTAATAGCAAAGCTTGTCATATCTGCTGTAAACAGCGCCAAAAAGAAAATGAGACTGCCCAAAACCGCTTGTCTCGAACGAGAGAGATTACGCCATTTAAAAAGCTCTCTCGGATGGTAGTGCCTGAAATAATAGCGAAAGCCGCGTGTGCGGATAGGCACTTCAATGTAACGGTAAGAAAGTTCAGCAATGATAAATGTAAGGCCTACTTGTAGCAGCGCATGCCAATAGACCGGGCGGCCAATCTCGGATACAGGTGTTGTAAGAACAATAACCGGATAATGCCACAAATAGATGCCATATGATCTAGTACCAAGCCAGCGAAGCGGTTTAAACGACAGAGCTTTTCCTAAAAAACTACTAGGATGACTAATCGTTGCAACCAGTACAGCAGCGTTTAAACAAATCAGCAGCATTCCACCTTGATAAAGAAAAGATGCATGAGTATACTCATCAACGCTCCATACGCAGAGAATAAATACAAAGAAACTCACCATACTTACCGCGTTTAATACTTGCTTGCCTACGGCTGGAAGATTTTTCGATGATAAACGATACATCGGCCAGGCAAATGCAAGTAAACAGCCGATTAAAAGGGCAAATAGCCGAGTGTCGGTTCCATAATAAATGCGGCTAGGATCTCCTCCTGGCTCATATAAAAAAGACATTAGAATAGCTGAGGCCATTACTCCAGCTAAAATGAATAGAGAAAGAATTCCTTTCTTTTTGATAAATTTTAAACCCAATAATAAAACAAGTGGCCACACAATATAAAACTGCTCTTCAATAGCCAGTGACCATAAGTTCTTTAATGGTGACGGTGACCCAAAACTATCAAAATATGAAACTTTATGAAAAATAAACCACCAGTTACTCATATAAAAAATAGACGATAATGCATCGCCTCGTAGCGTTGTTAACAACGGCCGGTTAAATAAAATAACCCAAGCTGCAGTTAATACTACCATCACATACACAGCTGGAAGAAGTCTTCTCGTTCGGCTAATCCAAAAATGCTTCAAATTTTTCAAAGGATTTTCCCAAGATTGCACCAGTAAAATCGAGGTAATTAAATACCCTGATAATACAAAGAAAACATCAACTCCTAAAAACCCTCCAGATGCCCATCCAAATCCTAAGTGATATGCAATGACAGACATAACAGCGAAAGCTCGAAGTCCATCCAAACTATATATATACCTATTTTTCTTTTCCTTTGCACTCATAAAAATGCCTCCAAGCAATATGTACAACAAATTTCTTTCTGAACCAATATTAAGAATATTACGTAATTGTTACATTTTTGTTACAAAAATCATTATATACAATATTATTACTTTCTTCAATATATCACTTACTTAAAATCAAAGAATAAGCAAAAAGAAACAAATTCATTATCTATCTTATTCATAAATTACTAATTTAGTAGTAGTCATATCGATTCTATCTGCGCAGTACTAAAGCCTAACATCTTTCTTTCACCTTACCCGTTTCAGAAATAGAAAAACTTCACACAATTGGTGAAGTTTCTAAGGTGTCTTTAGCATATCTACGTGGGGAAGCCCTTCATCTGAATAAATATCGGAAACAGGTCTAAAACCAAACGATTCATAAAATGTTTGAAGTCTGCTTTGAGCTTGAATTTTAATTGTCTTCTCGTGCAACTCATTCTCTAAAAAATCAATTCCTCTTGCTACTAGTTCTCTTCCGAGACCCGTACCGCGCTGTGCTTGTTTTACAATAATGCGCCCAAGAGAAGCTTCCTGGTAGCTAATTCCTTTTGGTAAAACTCTAAGGTATGCGATAATTTTCTCATTCTCTTTTTTGAACAAGTGATAAGCAAGTTTGTCTTTTCCATCTACTTCTAAGTAAGCACACTTCTGTTCAACAACAAAAATAGCGGTGCGAACCTGTAGAATTTCATAAAGCTCATCGTTTGTCAGCTCTTGAAATGATTTTATGCACCAAGTCATGATCCGCTCACCTTTTCTTATTGTTCTTTTTCAATTAAATTCAGCGTGCGTTCAAGCCAATTGATATAGCTTGTCTCCCGGTCTTGAGCGCGAGATAGCACCAAATAATGACCAAATTGAGGAGACGAAACGGTAATGTGATGATTAACTTGTTCCAAAAGGTCATCCATTCGTTTCTTTAAAAAAGTTAGCTTCACTTTCCTGCTTGATAGCTGATTATCTATTTGTTGCTTTAACTCTTCTATTGACATGGATGAAGCAAAATAAGCTTTTAACATAAATTCATCTTTAGTTGTTTCAGGAATAGGATCAATTGTAGTGAGCCACTTGCTTAACTCGGCTCTTCCTTCTTCCGTTATCGAATACATCTTTTTTTCTAATTTCTTGCCTTGAATCACGGTTTCATAGCGAATAAAACCCTCTTCTGTTAATCGCTTTAACTCGGGATAAATCTGGCTGTGCTTAGCACTCCAAAAATTACCGACCTCTTCTTTAAAAAGTCTGGTAATGTCATACCCGCTGAGCTCCTTCTGATCTAAGAGCCCTAATATGGCATATTTTAATACTCTCATTCTGTTCCTCCACATTATTTCTTCCATCAGTATAGCATATAAACATTTCATTTACATGTTTGCCAAAACATGTTTGCGTATACTTTTATTTATCTTTTTTCTATTATTTTCTCTTTACAGATTAATTTAAATTTTTGAAAAGTTACCTCCACAATCAATGGTTTTCATGATAGTATAATGATATTCTTTCTGACATCAGTCATTAGCCATTTTGTATGATGAGTGTTCGAACTAATTTGAGGAGGAATTAATGTGATTACGTTAAACAGAGCTTATAATTTTAATGCAGGTCCGTCTGCGCTTCCCCTACCTGTCTTACAACTTGCTCAAGAGGAGCTAGTTAATTTTAAAAATACGGGTATGTCTGTGATGGAATTATCACATCGCAGCAAAGAGTTTGAAGATGTATTAACACATGCTAAAGAAACACTCACGGAATTGCTTAACATTCCAGATACACATGAAATTTTATTCCTGCAGGGCGGAGCAAGCCTGCAATTCTCTATGATTCCAATGAACTTTTTAGCTCCCGATCAAGTCGGTGCATATGTCCTAACCGGAGCATGGTCGGAAAAAGCATTAAAAGAAGCAAAGAAACTTGGAAAAACAGCAGTTGTTGCTTCTACTAAAGAAGAAAATTACCGCTCTATTCCATCTCTAGATGATATAAAGCTTCCAAAAGAAGAGATTGGGTACTTGCATATCACGTCCAACAATACCATCTTTGGTACACAATGGGCTGACTATCCGTCTATCGAAGGAGTAGACTTAATTGCCGACATGTCAAGCGACATTCTTTGCCGTCAAATTGATGTATCTAAGTTCTCTCTCATTTATGCTGGTGCTCAGAAAAACCTCGGACCATCTGGTGTCACGGTTGTCATTTTGAAGAAAGAATTACTTAAACGTATTCCTGAAGGTTTACCAACAATGCTGAATTATGAGACACATGTAAAGAGCAACTCTCTTTACAACACTCCTCCAACGTTTGGCATTTACATGCTTTCACTTGTTTTAGATTGGATTAAAGAACAAGGTGGCGTTAAAGCAATTGAAGCCCAAAATCATAAAAAAGCTAAGTTACTCTACACAAGCATGGAACGTTCAAATGGTTTCTATACCCCTCACGCTACAGAGGAAAGCCGATCAATTATGAACGTAACGTTTACTTTACCGACCGATGAGTTAACGGCTGTGTTTTTACAGCAAGCAAAAGAAAAAGGCTTCGTAGGATTAGCTGGACACCGTTCAATCGGCGGATGCCGCGCTTCTATTTACAATGCTGTACCGCTTGAAGCGTGTGAAGCTCTTGCCGCCTTTATGGATGAATTTGCACAAGCAAACGCATAATTGGCAGAATTAACTGATCCTTTTTTCACATAAATATGTTATAATCAGTATGTAAATATATGCAATGGGCATAGACGCACTATTGGTATATTTCGAGCTTAGCTTAGAAGAGGAGAGATGAGAAATGAATACAAAGGTTTTAGTTTCTTTAGCGTTATTAGTCGGAATTGGAGCGGTTCTCCACACGGTGGTACCTCCTATTTTATTTGGAATGAAGCCAGAT
Organism: Priestia megaterium NBRC 15308 = ATCC 14581; assembly: GCF_000832985.1. Lineage (GTDB taxonomy): Bacteria > Bacillota > Bacilli > Bacillales > Bacillaceae_H > Priestia > Priestia megaterium. The sequence continues at coordinate 2,687,163 of NZ_CP009920.1, read as the reverse complement.
ATGATGTTAACAATGATGTTTTTAGCAATCCTGTTGTTTCCTAGCATAAAAAATGTTGCATTGGTTAGCTTAACCACAGCGGTTATTTCTGCTTTAACAACAAGCTTTCCTGGCGGACAAATTGCAAACTTGATTGATAAACCAATTACAGCATTTGTTTTCTTTGCATTATTTATGCTTGTGAAAAAAGCAACAGGCATTAAAACACCAGTTGCCGCTGCTTTAACAGCTGTTGGCACACTCGTATCAGGAACCGTATTCTTGTCTGCTGCCGCGCTAATCGTCGGCTTACCGGGCGGAAACAGCGTCATGGCGCTTGTTACTGCGGTTGTATTACCTGCAACAGTAGTGAACACAATCGTTATGGTCGTTATTTATCCAATTGTTCAATCCGTTCTAAAACGCACAAGCATCAAAGCAAAATTATCGTAACGTCAAGAGCCTGATTTAATTAAGAATCAGGCTCTTTTTTTACACCAAAAGCTCAGGCCCGCCAAAGCGTGGCGGACCTTTAGATAAAACGGTTCATTCATAGTATGTTGCTGATCTTTTAGAGACAATCTACAGTTCGACTCTTAACTTTTTGTTTAAAAAGAAATGGTACAGAATGCTTTTCACTTAAATTTCATTTGCAGCTCATACAATAGGTATGAAGACTTACTATGTAATAAAGGTTTAAGTTCTCCATCCTAGGTTACATAATAAAGTATAAGCACCAATAAAAAACTCGCAAAAGCCACTGTCGCACATGTAAGAGACTTTTGTTTCAGCACATGTTTAGGTGGATATGATGCCGTTCTAGTCGTAAGGCTAAACCATTTAAAGGCAGCCAGAAAAAAACTCAGGCTAATTATCAAAAGAATGAATAAAGCTACCCCATGTTGATAACCTCCTTCTTTTGTATAAATTTATGCTATTTTTTTATGATTATGTCAGAAGGAAGTGTTAGCAATTACTTTACTACATAGGAGGAAATAAATAATGAGCAGAATGAAAAAACTAGCAGCTGGAGCAGCAATCGGAAGCACCGTAGCCGCTATTACAACGCTTCTTGTTACTCCATATTCAGGACGAGAACTTAAACAGCGTGTCAGCTCTCGAAAAGACCGAGTTAACGCTTCACAACAAGAGCTCTCAACAAAAATAAAAGCTGTTTCTCAACAAGTACAAATGACCGCCAGAGAAGGAAATACTATAGTGAAAAATATCGCAAGTGACCTTTCTACTACCCTTGGTCAGTTTAAAGAAGAAATTGTCCCTCATAAGGAATCCCTTCAGCATCATTTGAAAGAAATCCAAAATTCTTTGTCAAACCTAGAGGAACATGTACAGACAACTAAAAATCCCAATGAAAAAATTGACAAAAAAGAAGGTTAAAACGCCTTCTTTTTTAATTTTTTAAAATTTTGTAAATTTACATCTTTATAATTTTTTATTTTATTGGCATAATAGAAGATAAATAAAAAAAGAGACTAAGTAGGTGGGAGAAGATGAAAAAGACTAGTGATCAAGATTACAGTTTGAAAGAAGCACTTCTATTTAGCCAACGCATTGCCTAATTAAGTAAAGCCCTTTGGAAAACCGTAGAGAAGGATTGGCAGCAATGGATTAAGCCTTATGACCTTAATATTAACGAGCATCATATTTTATGGATTTCATATCATTTAAACGGGGCTTCCATTTCCGAAATTGCCAAATTTGGAGTTATGCACGTTTCTACTGCATTTAACTTCTCCAAAAAACTAGAAGAACGAGGTTTGCTTGAGTTTTCTAAAAAAGAAAGCGACAAGCGAAATACGTACATTCAGCTGACAGATAAAGGCGAGGCCATTTTATTAGATTTAATGGAACATTACGAACCTTCTAATAATTCAGTGTTCAGCGGCGCACTTCCGTTGCGCGACTTATACGGCAAATTCCCTGAGTTTATGGAACTAATGACCGTCATCCGCAAAATTTACGGTGAAGATTTTATGGATATCTTCGAGCGATCTTTCCATCATATCGAAGAAGAATTCACTGAAGAAGATGGCAAGCTTGTCAAGAAAGATAAAGAGAACCACCACGAGACTATTTCAAACTCTTAATGGTTAGTCCCTTATCCATTGAATAATTTCAAAAAATTCATTCATCACATCTTGATAAGAAGGTTGATAACGAAGCGATTCGACCGTCTCTCTGGGAGTTAATTTATAATTCAGCATGCCAACAAATTGTGTAAGAAGCGGAACAAAGTCTGTTAGACCTTCCGCTTTTTGCTCAATATATTCGTTTTTTGTATCTTCACACAGAATTAAAATTTCCTCTACTTCCTTCTTTGTAAGCTGATTTCTTACCACTAAATCAATAAATGGTTTAGCTTCTTGTTCAGATGTCCCAGATAACAGTTTTATGTAATATTCTAAACGTGATACTCGAGATTCTAAAGTTTCCATCCGCTTCCCCTACTCCTTCAACGTTCATATACCTCTACTCCATATTGTACATGATTCATTCATGTTCTTCCAAATAATTCTTTCTGCGTCATTCACATTTCCTGTTTAAGTAGCACCGTATAAAGATTTTCATATACTGATTATGTGCTCACTGCATATATTAATATAAATCCCTCTGTCCTTTTTAACATTCCTTTGGCACAATGGGTAATTGTTACTCATTTCTTATCCATTCACTTTGCTATTTCGTTTAAAACCTAGTTCTCAACTTCTTAACTACCCTTTATAAAATAAAAACCGCATTTCTGTGTAAATACCTTTTGAAATTCTTTGCTCAACTGTATATATAACTATCTATTTTACCGCTTTTTTGGTAATGTTAATATAGATATTTGTAAATTCATACAAAGCTGTACTATATAAATGACTATAAGACTTTTTGTCTTCGTCACACTGATTTTGTTAGGGGGATTTTTATGTACATATTCTTTATTGTATTTGCGCTATTCATTTTATTCTACATCAATGCACTAACAAATACATTGTGTATTCAAAAAGAAGTTCCAGCTGAAAAACAGCCTAAAGTTTTTCGTACGATTAATGTATTAATTACCATTTTATTAGTTTCATCTTATATTGAAGTATCATTTACATAAAAAACGGTGAGATGTCTCACCGCTTTTTTATAGGCTTAGCAAAAACAGCTAGCTCCGATGATAACTAATAAGATGAATAATACGACTAATAGCGCAAATCCACTGCCGTATCCGCATCCGTAAGAACCCATATCTATCACCCCTTTCCTTTTATATTCATCTGTTTCCTAGTGGTAACATGCACAACCAACAATGACTAATAAGATAAACAGTACAACTAATAGTGCAAAACCGCCTCCATATCCGCCTCCGCTCATTTGAGCACCCCCTTTGTTTACTAATACTGCATCTTATGCATCAGCTCAAAAAACGTCTAGGCTTTTAGCCCAAACTCCATAATTTATTTCTCTTGCTTCTCGTTTGGAGATTACTCTGTGAGTTTGTCCATCATTTTGAAAACGCTTTATAAAAAAGCCATCATAAGCGTATAATCACTCCATGCTTAGTGGAAAATAAATGTAAATTTACGTGGTTTTAACTTCATTTGCTAACATCAGGAAATGTGATATAGTAAATCTTGAGTCAAGCTACATAAGTAAAAATGATGAGTAGGAGTGTTTACGTATGAAAAAAAGCTTAGTTGCACTAACAACGGCAGCCAGCCTCGTTGCTTTATCAGCATGCAGTGGGGGAAATGATGCTTCAAATGCAAACGATTCTTCAAAAGTAATTGTAGAAACAAAAGCAGGCAATATCACTCAAGGTGATTTGTATAAGCAAATGAAAGATACAATCGGACAAGACCAATTTAATACACTCGTACGAAGCGTTACCGAAGAAAAAGTATTGAGTAAAAAATATAAAGTAACGGATAAAGAGCTTGATCAGCAGCTGAACATTCTAAGAGAACAATACGGTGATCAGGTGGATTCAGTTATTAAGCAAAAAGGCGAAAAAGAAGTCAAAGATATGCTAAAAGTTGATATTCTCCGTGAAAAAGCTGCTACGGCAGGCATTAAGGTATCGGACAAAGAGCTGAAAAAAGCTTATGATGAATATAAAGCTCAAAAACCTCAAATTCGCGCAAGTCATATTTTAGTAAAAGACGAAAAAACAGCAAACGAAGTAGAAGCGAAAATCAAAAAAGGCGAGGACTTTGCTAGTCTAGCAAAAGAATATTCAACGGATCAGCAGTCTGCAGCTAACGGCGGCGATTTAGGCTACTTCGGTGAAGGCCAAATGGTTAAAGAATTTGAAGAAGCGGCTTACAAGCTGAAAAAAGGTGAAGTAAGTAAACCAATCAAAACAGAGTACGGCTACCATATCATCAAACTAGTGGATAAAAAGAAAGTAGAATCGTTTGAGAAAAAGAAACCCGAACTTGAGCAGCAAATCAAACGTTCAAAAGTAGATCAAGCAGAAGCGAACAAGAAGATTCAAAAAGAGCTTGATAAAGCAAAAGTGAAACCAAAAGATAAGGATGTAAAACCAATTTTCGAAGAAGGTGCGACAGATAGTCAATCTGGCGTAGAAACTCCTCAGCAGTAATGCTAAGAGCCTGTCACTCATGTGACAGGCTCTTTTATATAATCAGATGGAATCGCTGTTGCGTCTTTCTTTTTCCACTTGCATTCTTTCGATGAAGACTTGTCCCTCTTTTTCAATAAACGAATCATCCACTTGCTTATCATGTTGTGCAGCACGAATCGCCATAAATCCACTAAAGAAAATGCCTGCTACAACTAAATAAATCCAAATTGGTAGTGTCACCATATATTGATCCCCCATCACAGTTATTTACAACCACTATATGCGAAGGAAGAAAGACTTATACCTTTTTAATCAATCGTTGGTTTATAAAATGAGCGATTATCAAGTGCAAAAATACGCTCTGTAAACTCACCGGGCTTCACTTTTGTTAATGCTCGGTCCAGCATATTCATTTTAGCGTCTACATTGTCAATCAAATGAAGCATCTCAGCCTCTTTAATTAACGGCTTTTTCGGACTTCCCCACTCTTCCTTACCGTGGTGCGATAATACAAGATGCTGAAGAAGCATAACCTCTTCTCCTTCAATCGCTAATTCTTCTGCCGCTTTTCCAATTTCATTCACCATAATTGAAATATGGCCAAGCAGGTTCCCTTCGACTGTGTATATCGTCGAAACAGGACCTGAAAGTTCAAATACTTTGCCAAGGTCATGAAGAATAACTCCAGCATAAAGCAAATCGCGGTTTAAGCTTGGATAAAGGGTTGAAAATGACTCAGCCAGCTTTAACATAGACACCACATGGTAAGCAAGTCCCGATACAAACTCATGGTGATTTTTAGTTGCTGCCGGATATTCTAGAAATTCCGTTTGATATTTTTTAAACAAATGGCGAGTAATGCGCTGGACATTCGAATTTTTCATTTCAAATATACTCTTTGTAATATGTTCGACCATTTCTTCTTGAGATAAAGGCGCCACTTCTAAAAAGTCAGATGTGCGCACTCCGTCTTGGGGCTGTGCAGGACGAATGTTGCGTATTTTCAGCTGGTTGCGTCCCCGGTAATTCATTACTTCTCCAGCAGCTCGCACAATCTTTTGAGCAGCATAATTTTCCTCGTCATCTGGGGAAGCATCCCACAGCTTGGCTTCAATATCACCTGTTTTATCTTGCAGGATTACCGTTAAAAATGGCTTTCCATTGCTTGCAATTCCTCTCGTTGAGGATTTAATTAAAAAATAAAGATCAACTTGCTCTCCTACTTCGTATTGAGCAATTCCTTTTGTCATGATCTTTTCCTCCTTACCACTTCATTCTATGTATTTGATAACGAAGCTCTTATCGCTTCTTCCGCTTATTTACAGCTCTTTACATTTCATTTTACCATCGCTTGCCACTGAATGCACGGGTAGACGCTTTTTCATAAAAGATGAGATTGCGACATAACAAAATCAATGCAATCTAAAGACGAACAAATTGGATAAAGGCGCTGAACTGCTTGAGACACCGCTGTTGATTTCCGTGCAAGACTTCGCTTTCCGCGAGCGGGCGCTGAGCCTCATCGTCCCTTCCGCTCCTGCGGGGTCTCACCTATTCCGCTTTTCCCGCAGGAGTCTTCGTCTTGCTCTCCAATACACAGCTAGAAGCAGCCACATATATATGAAAACTATGGTCACTATAGCAATAAAAAAATCCGAACGAGTTGGATTCTCCCTCAAGAATCTAGGTTGTTCGTTCGGAACTTCCTTCAACTAAACTACTTTTATCTCAGCCTCTCACTTCTTTATGTTTCTTTTTTCGTTAGCTGCAGCGCCTTTTTAATATCTTTAAAAGAGGTAGATTGCCCATACATAAGGACTCCTCCTTTATACACACGGGCACCAAATATAGCTAAAGCAGTAATCGTCACAACTAAAATCCCTATCGATACACTCACTTCCCACACAGGAACATTTAACATACCTACACGCAAAAACATAATCATCGGAGCAAAAAATGGGATAAAAGATGTGACCGTAATGATTGTGGTTTCAGGATCACCAAGTCCAAACATAGCAATTAAAAAAGCAGCCACAATCACAAGAGTCATAGGCGTAATCATTTGCTGTACATCTTCAATACGGCTCACAAGAGAACCTAAAAAAGCCGCGAGCGTAGCAAAAAGGAAGTACCCCAATATGAAGAAGACAAATGCATACACGAATGTAGTCAGCGGAACATCATTAAATCCGAGATAAGAAAAGATACCGCTATGATTTGTTTCCACACTGGCTTTTAACGATGTGTAACCCACGCTCAGTATCACTGCAAGCTGTGTTAAGCTGAGCAGTGCAATTCCAATGATTTTAGCAAACATTTGTGTAATAGGTGATACGCTCGATACAAGGATCTCCATAACGCGGGATGATTTTTCAGTAGCTACTTCCATTGCGATCATGCTCCCATACATGATAACAGCAAAATAAATAACAAACAGCAGTACATACACAAGACCTCTTGCTTGATTTAGCTCTTGTTCTGTTTTGGCATTTTCAACTAACGCTTTCTTTTTAAATGAAACAGGGCTGTAAAGCTGATCAATTTGCTTTTCTTCTAACCCGATTTTCACTGTAGCCATAGCCACTTTTGTTTGCTGTACCGCCTGTTCTAAGGTAGAAGAAAGGTTTGATTCGGCCAAAGAGTTAGCTTTGTACACAGCTTGAGGCAGCTGCTTATCGTTTAAAGATAAAAGTAAATAGCTATCGAGCTCCCCGTTTTTTACCGCTTGTTTTGCCTTAGACTCAGACGTAAATTCTTTTAAATGAATGTCTTTATCCATGGCATTTACATTTTGTTTGAACAACGTATATACGCTTTCAACTTCATAGATGACACCCACATTTGTTCCATTATCGTCTGAATTAAAAACGTCGATAATTTTCTCCATATTTGTAAGAGCAACTAGAATAAGAGCAGTAATAATCGTCGTAATAATAAAAGATTTTGTTTTTAATTTATTAAGATATGTATGAAAGACAATGACCCAAAATTTATTCATAGGAAGCACCTACCTTTTCAATGAAAATATCATTTAATGAAGGCTCTTCCACTGCGAATTTAGATACAAATGAAAAGTATTTAAGTTCTTGAAAAATGAGTTGTGATACGGATTCATGTTGAATTTGAACAATCATGCCCTCAGCCGTTTTTTTTACCTTTACAACGCCTTCAAGCTCTGTAATTCTCTCAAACGGACCTTTTCCATGTACAATGACGTTTTTCTTTCCAAATGAACGTTTGATCTCGGGCAGCCTTCCATACACTACAGGCGTGCCATGATGCATAATACATAAATATTCACAAAGTTCTTCCACATGTTCCATTCGATGACTTGAAAAAACAATCGTCGTTCCGCGTTTTTTCAAATCAAGCACCGCTTCTTTTAATACCTCTACGTTTACAGGATCTAAGCCGCTAAAAGGTTCGTCTAAAATAAGCAGCTCGGGTCGATGAATAACAGAGGCAATAAATTGAATTTTTTGCTGATTTCCTTTGGATAGCTCTTCTACTTTTTTGGAAGCATATTGGGGAATATTGAATCTAGATAACCAATGCTCCATTTCTTGCAGCACGTTCGCTTTTTTCATTCCGCGCAACCGTCTAAGATATACAAGCTGATCTTTGACTTTTAATTTCGGATACAGTCCCCTTTCTTCTGGAAGGTAGCCAACTAGATGACTTCTACTGTAAGTTAAAGATTTATCATTCCATTGGATATGACCTGAGGTTGGTTCAATGAGCCCTAAAATCATTCGAAACGTCGTCGTTTTGCCAGCACCGTTTGCACCTAAAAAACCGAACACTTCGCCTTTTGGAATTTGCAGGGATAGCTCGTTTACAGCTGTAAATTCACCGTACCTTTTTGAAACTTCACGGATAGAAAGAGACATTTAATTCCTCCTTTGTAAATAAACCTATGTTTATTGTATGGAAAAAAATGATATCTGTAAACCTTAGCAGGATTTAGGGGAATAGGACGAGAAATATGTTGAATACGCTTACAATTATACTATAAGAGGAGAGTAGATTTTATGAGTACTTACACATTAACCGCTTTTGAAAAGACGGGGGAAAAATTAATAGATGAAAGTTTTGAAGCAGCTTCTGAGACAGAAGCAAAGACTATCGGCACCAAGAAGTTAGAAGAGCTTTCCTATTTAGAAAAAACGCATCGATGCGTTAGCTCTAGCGGAAAACTTGTATTGTTTCATCGTTAATACAAAACGCCGGAAAGTTTTAGCTTTCCGGCGTTTTATATTACTTTACAGCTTCTTTTAGTTCTTTACCAGCTTTAAATGCCGGTACTTTTGATGCTGGAATTTGCATTTCTTCACCCGTTTGAGGGTTACGGCCTGTACGAGCAGCACGCTCGCGTACTTCAAATGTACCGAAGCCGATTAACTGAATTTTTTCACCTTCACCTAGCGTCGATGAAATTGTTTCTAGTAATGCATCAACTGCTTTAGATGCATCTGCTTTTGTTAACTCTGATTTTGTTGCCACTGCGTTTACTAAATCTGTTTTGTTCATTTCCAATCACCTCATTAGTTTCTACATTATCTTGTGTTACCACTGTTTTGCAACTTTTAAACATGCTCTATCAATATGATAGACAAAAATATTGGCTTTTAAACTAGTTCACTTAATTTTCGGAAATATCTTTTTCACTTTGATTAAAAACAGGCGCTCGCTTTTCTAGAAACGCACGTACACCTTCCTTATGATCCGGACTTTGGCTCATAGCAAACTGACTTCTTTTCTCAAGCGCAAGCACTTGCTTTAATTGTGAAACAGATGTCTCCACATAAATTCGCTTTGTTTCCTTCAAAGCACGTGAAGGTTTTTTTAGCCAATATGAGAGATAATCTTCTACATGCTTCGCCAAATCTCCTTCTTTTATTTCATCAATTATGCCAAATTGATGAGCTTCCTCTGCTTTTAATGTCTTTCCTTCCCAAATTAGCTGTTTTGCACGATGAGCACCGATGCGCTTTTCTAGTAAAAAGTGACCGCCTCCGTCTGGAATTAGAGCAATACCGATAAAGTTCATCGCAATTTTTGTGTGTCTTTCTGCAATAATATAATCAGAAGCAAGTGCGATGCTCAGTCCTAGCCCTGCTGCCGCACCGTGCAGTACACTTATTGTCATTTGAGGGAGGCTATATAAAGTCAGCACGGCTTCATTAATCAAATCCATTACCTGCTCAAAACGTTCTGATTGTGAAGGTGACATCATCATATTAATATCTCCGCCTGCTGAAAATACTTTTCCGTTTCCTTTTACTATTAAAAAGTCCGCTTCACTTTCTTCGACAACTTTTAAACATTGAATAAACTGCTCTAGCACTTCTTCGTTTAATGCATTTAACGCATCCGGCCTGTTAAACGAAATTGTGGCGATACGCTCTTGCAAAACTAGTTCTACTACTTTTAATTCGACGGTCATCTTACTCACCCTTTCTGATAATGATTGAGGACTTGTTCACGAAGCGTACGTTTTAAGAACTTTCCTACCGTTGTCTTCGGGATCTCATCCATAAATAAAATGTCATCTGGAAGCCACCATTTTGCGAACTGCGGCGCTAAAAATTCGAGCAGCTCTTCTGACGAAACGATGCCTTTGTATGCATCTTTTAACATGACACAAGCCACCGGACGCTCTTGCCACACCTTATGAGGGACTGCTATTACACAGGCTTCGAAAACAGCTTCATGGGCAATAAGCGCGTTTTCTAGATCAACCGATGAAATCCATTCTCCTCCGCTTTTAATTAAATCTTTTGTTCGGTCTACGATTTTGATCGTTCCCTCTTCGTCAACCGTCACAATATCTCCGGTGTACAGCCAGCCGTCTTTAAACGTATCTTCTGTTCTTTTATCCTTGTAATATTCAGAAGCTACCCATGGGCCCTTTAGTAATAGCTCACCCATTTCGACTCCATCCCAAGCAATTTCTCCATTTTGACCTATTACTTTCATTTCAACGCCAGGAACTAAGAAACCTTGCTTCGCTTTTACGTTGAGCTGATACTCAAAGTCTTCGCTGTACTGATAGCTTTTTAAGCGGGAGACGGTCACCACAGGGCTTGTTTCCGTCATTCCGTATGCATGCATAAATTCAATTTGATATTTTTCCTGAAATTCTCGAATGACGCTTTTTGGGGCCGCTGATCCGCCACATAAAATAGCTCGCAAACTATCGACTGCGTAAGGCCTGGTTTCTATCTCTTGTAAAAAGTTTAACCAAACGGTAGGTACTGCTGCAGCCAGAGTTACTTTCTCTTCTTCAATCAAAAAAGCAATCGTCTCTGAAGTACAAAAAGCACCCGGCAGCACGAGCTTTGTTCCAAACCAAACGGCAGCAAAAGGAATTCCCCATGCGTTCACGTGAAACATTGGAACGATAGGCATAGCGGTATCAGCTTCTGATAATCCAGCACTATCAGCAAGCCCTAGCGCCATACAGTGCAGATAAATAGCGCGATGAGAATATACAACGCCCTTTGGCTCGCCTGTAGTAGCAGAGGTATAACAAAGACCTGCTGGTTCTTCTTCGTTTAAATCTTGAACAAAAGAATGCGATGCATCCCCTTGCTTAATCCAATTTTCGTAATGATAAACTGGCAAGTCTGTTTTTGGCAGCTTATTTTCATCTGACATAATGATATAGGCTTCAACATGTGGAAGCTTGTGATGAATGCTTTCAAATAAAGGTAAAAAACATTCATCAAATAAAATGACTTTATCGCGTGCATGGTTAATGATGTATACAATTTGCTCAGGATCTAACCGGATATTGATGGTGTGAAGAACAGCACCTATTCCAGGCACGGCAAAATAAGCTTCTAGATGTCTATGATGATTCCATGCAAACGTCCCGACTCTTTCTCCTCGATTCACTCCAATTCGTTCTAGCATACTAGAGAGCTGCCGAGTCCGTTTTATTAACTGATTATAAGTTAAACGCTGAATTCCTTTTGAAGATTTAGAAACCACTTCTTTTTTACTAAACAGCTTTTCAGCTCTTTCCATCATAGATGGTACGGTTAACTGTACATTCATCATTAAGCGGCACCTCGCATCGCCATAATAAGAAAACGCTTACAACTTTTTTATATATTCAACAGATTCCGACATTTCCCTGCCGAAAATAAAAAAGATCACTAAAAAGTGACCTTTTTATTTCCTAAACAATTCATCTAAAATCTTGAGTTTCTCTTGCGTGTAGTGCTCGAATCCATCGTTGTACGATTTTGGGTCTTTTGGATTCGCAAACCTTGTGATAATGCCTGTTTCTGGATGCACGAACTTACTAGAGGCCCCGCATCCAAGACCAATAATCGTCTGCTTTTCTTCCATAATCATAATATTGTACAGGCTCTCTTGACCAGGGAATGAATATCCAACGTTCTCTAAATTACCTAAAATATTTTTTTGGCGATATAAATAATAAGGTTCATACCCTTGTTCTTGAGTCCACTCAGTCGCTAAATCCATCATTTTACCAATTTCATAGCGATCTGCCACTTTGTATTTCCGTTTATTTTGAGTCATTTCAGACGCGCGTTTAAACGATAGGGTATGAACAGTTAAAGATTCAGGAAGCAATTTTTTAGATTCGTCTAGCGTATGCTGAAATTCTTCTACACCTTCATTTGGAAGTCCAATAATTAAGTCCATGTTAATGTTATTCATCCCCATTTTTCGAGAAAGATGAAATTTATCAATAGTTTCTTCAACTGTATGATGACGTCCAATAGCTTTTAAGGTTTCTTGAATATAAGACTGCGGATTTACACTAATCCGGTCAATATTCCATTTGTTCAAAACAGCTAGCTTTTCTTCCGTAATCGTATCGGGTCTTCCTGCTTCTACCGTAATTTCACGGATATTTTGTACATCCGGGAACGATTCATACATCTCTTCATACAGCATGTCCATTTCTTCAGCGGTAATGCTCGTTGGTGTACCTCCACCATAATAGACGGTTGTAATCTTGACGTTATTGTCTTTTAGCCATTTTCCTACTTCACGCATCTCATAATGCAAGCCGCCTAAAAATGACGTAACGGATCCTTGACGTCCGTTAATTGCATATGCTGGGAATGTACAATATGCACACTTCGTCGGACAAAACGGAATGCCTATATAAATGCTTACCTCGTTCTTTAACTCATGTAAATCGGGAATAGCTGCTAGTTGACGATCCACAATATGCTGCATTAAATTAATTTTGTCATCGGTGATTAAATATTCTTCCTTTAGCTCACGATGCGCTTGTTCTTTACTTTTACCTGACTGCAGTTTCATATGAAGCAGCTTCGTTGGACGTATACCAGTTAAAATACCCCATTTTTGAACAATGCTTGTATACTCCTGTAGTACAGATAAGTAGACGCGAAGCACCACATTTTTTATTTGCTTAAATTTTTCTTTTTCTGTTTCATATGGCGTAAACGATTTAGCAAGCTCTTCTGTAAACACTTTGTCCGTTTCAGCGTCATGGAGTACTGCTTTCGCATAAATTTCTTCATGAACTTTTAGCTCTACTTCGACTTTCAGCTGAGCTTCGTTATCATCCTCAAAGGAGACGTTGCTTTCTTCAAAAAACAAATCTGAAATTCGGTGAAGCGGACGTAAAAAACGTTCATCTTCTATACCTTTTATATAAATGTTCAATATAATCACCTTTCAAATCAATTCTATCTAAGTAATCAGTTTACAAAACCTATGTATGTCCGGTCAAGGTGCTCAGTTCAAGGGAATGCGCGGACAGGAAACAAACGGAAAAGAGATTGAGCCATAAACATTAATTCAATCTAAAGACGAACAAATGAGATACATGAGCTGAACCGCTTGTTACACTTTGTTGATTTCCATGCAAGGCTTTGCTTTCCGCGGGCGGGCGATGAGCCTTCTCGTCGCTTGCGCTTTTCGCACGGAAGTCTTCGCCTTGCCCTCCAATCAACTGCTAGAAGCACGTACATATATGAAATCTACGTTCACTCTTCCAATAAAAAAATCCGAACGAATTGGATTCTCTATCAAGAATCTCGATTCATCGTTCGGATCTTCCTTCGGCTAAACTGCTTTTGTACTAGCCTCTTTTTTCCTTTATTTATTTTAAACGAAAGCTGTCAATTTGATGAAGATAACCAAGGCGCTGCTGCTTTCTAAATAATTCTTTTACCATATAGGCTACACCATTTTCATTATTAGAACGAGTAACCCAATCCGCAAGCATTTTTAATTCTGTTGGTGAATTGCCCATGGCCACACCCATTCCTGCATGTTCAATCGTTTCTAAATCATCATAGCAATTTCCAATTGCTACCACGTCTTCCATTGGTATCCCTAGACGATTTGCTACATAACGAACGCCGGCAGCTTTTGTGGCTCCTTTTGGCGTAATATAACATCTATTTTCATTTGGATACGAAAACCATTCAATATCCGGAACTGCACTAGCAATTGTTTGCTCGGCATATTCTTTTTCTCTACGATCTGCAAAATAAACTTCTATTTTTGGCGTAGAAACAGGTTCATCACGAAGTGTATCTCCTAATGAATCTACGAACTGCACGGGATAAAAGAGCGGTTCTCCCGTTTTCAACACGCTTTTAGCTACGATATTATTAGGAAGCTTTACACGATTTCCAATTGAAAACCTTTCATGTAAAATGCGGACATGACAATTAAAATTTTCAAAAAGCTGAATGAGATTAAATGTTTTTTCCTCGCTAATTCTCTTATCTAGTATCGGTTTGTCTATCGATGTTCCGATAAAGGCACCGCTATGAGTAATGAGCATTGCTGGATGAACTTTAAGTGACCGAGCAATTTTTTTAGCAGACGGAAAATGCCTGTTTGTTACTAACGTAACGTAAACCCCTTTATTTTTAACGAATTGAATTGCGTCTTTGGTTTCTTTTGTAACGCGCCCTTGGCTATTTAAAATGGTTCCATCAATATTCAACGCTAGCAATCGATAAGCCATATGAGAACCCCTTCTTTCATAGATGTCTAATCCGTTAGGATACGGTTATAAATGACCTTTTCATGATAGTCGGCATGTGTAGCCTTGTTACTAAGCTTATGAGCAGAACTGCACAATTAGAAGGAATTTCCGCATAAAAAAAAGAGGAAAAGATTTCTCTTTTCCTCTTTTCTCTATCTCTTATTCAGCCGCACCGTAAAGTTCTTCAAGTGGCTTCATGATAATTTTGTTTAATTCACCAATTACCATGCTCATACGTTGCTCAGCTTCCATTAGCTTCGCAATATTTTGATCTTGTTGAACGATTGCAACTGTTTGTTGAGCTTGCTGAACTTCTTCTTCAGTGATTTCTTGGCCCATCATTTGCTTTTGTTGCAACTCTATTTGCATTGTACGGAAACGCTCAAATAATTGTTTTGAACCTTGATCAGCGTTTACTGCTGCATATAAGTTTTTTAAGTTTGTGTAATCTTCGCTTTGACGAATTGCTTTTTCTAAATCATTTGCTACATCATGTAAGTTTACAGACACGTTAAGTTCCTCCTAATTAAGTTCTATAATTTCTTGACTTCCCTAACTATAACAAATTATTATATAAAATTCAGCTTAAGACCTTTATTTTCTTAGAAAACGATAAATTCTCTTCACAGATTGGGCTAATTCCTCATAGTATATATCAGCATTCGCCTACTAAAGGAAAGAAAAAGAGGATTCGTTTATGAATACTTTTACCATTTCTCTAAAACCACTAGAGAACCATATGAGCAGCGACATTTACATTAGTTCTGCTCTGTTCTCCCATGTGAAGTGCAAGCACGAGTTTACGTTAACAGTAGGCTCCATTACGAAAGAAGTCGAAGCCACCGTTTTTCAGCATCGAGAATGCTGTTTCATGATGTCAGAAGCTCTATTTACAGACTTTCGCTTTCCGTATGAAGCACATCAGCTGAGAGGCATTTATGAAGAGAACACGTTTAGGTTGGGACCCGTCATTAGCATCGTAACAGAAGTTCGAGAAGATGAAGAACTCTTTGGCTCCATTTCTGTATTTTGTAAGGAATTTGTTCAAGCTTGCAAGGAGTTAGGGTGTTTTTGCTATGTGAGTAAATTAAGCGACGTGAAGTCATTATCCCCTAAAGGATATGTTTATCGCGCTGATCGATGGGTTTATTCAGACGTTCCCTTTCCTGGAATCGTACACAATCGGATTCATGCCAGGAAAACGGAGCAAACCGCTGATTTTCAAACCTTTAAAACATTTTTAAAAGAACATGACGTTCCTTTCTTTAACGCACGCTACTTAAATAAATGGACGGTTTTTCAACAGCTTAAAGATGTCGTACACTTGCTTCCATATTTGCCAAAAACGTATCAGCTTCGTTCACGTCAAGATCTTCTTGACGCTTTGGAACTTCATGACGATGTTTTTTTGAAGCCTGTTCATGGTAGCCAAGGAAAAAATATTTTTAAAATTTCAAAAAAAGAGAAGTATATTTTAGACTATACAACGTTTACGCAGACATATGAAAAAGAATATGAATCTCTTTATGACTTATTTGAAACGCTTTATAGTCAATTAAAAAGGCAAGGATTCCTCATCCAAGAAGGAATTTCACTGCAGACATACAAACAGTGCCCTTTTGATTTCCGCATTCTCTGTCATAAAAAAGACGACTTGACGTGGAAAATCACGTCCATTGTCACACGTGTATCAAAACCCGGCAATTTCGTCTCAAATCTTGCCCGTGGAGGAGATATTCATCCTCCTCAGCAAGTGTTAACTCAGCTCTATGATTCAAAAACTACCCGCCATATCCTTTCACTTTTAAAAGAGATTGCGATTGAAATTTGCACGCAGCTTTCTCATCCGTCTGAACTTTATGCCGAATTCGGTATTGATTTAGCGATTGATCAAGAAGGAAAGCCTTGGATTATTGAAGTAAATGTCAAGCCTTCCAAACAATCTGATTCAAGCGCTTTCTCTGTCCGTCCATCAACAAAAGCACTGCTTGATTATTGTCTGCATGCAACGAATTTTCAATTTCCCAAGGAGGATTTATGATGATTTCATTAGGCTTTTTAACGATTCACCCGCAGCAAGAAGTGGAGTACGTGACCGAAATTGCTAAACATGCTTCTGAGTTTTCGATTGAAATATACCGTTTTACTCCTTTTAACATTCATCCTAACACCGAAAATATTGAAGGCTTCCGCTACGATTTACAACAAAAGAAATGGATAGAAGATTCCTTCTTACTTCCTTCGTTTATTTACGATCGCTGCTTTTATCGAAAAGACTCTCTGTCTAAAAAGGCTCGCCCTATTGTAAACTGGCTTAAACAGCGGGAAGATGTTACATTTTTAGGCCATGGATTACCCAATAAGCTAGATGTCTATGAAGTAATTAAAAAAGATAGCTATTTATCTTCATATATTCCTCCTACCACTCCAATCGAAAGTGTAGAGCAACTTGTTCAGCTGCTTCGAACAAACGATAGCCTAATGATTAAACCTGCCAACGGCTCACAAGGTAAAGGGATTGTGAAATTAAGACAGCGTGGACGTGAAATTGAAGCTTCTTATCAACAAAATGACATTGTAAACACCATTCTATTTTCCTCTTTTCAAGAGTTTAAGAACTGGTTTACGAAAACCACCCGTGATGTACTGTATATTGCTCAACCCCATATTTCATTTTTCCCTTATGAACGCACTCCTTTTGATATAAGACTGCTATTACAAAAAGGAAACGATGGTGCTTGGAAAGAAATTGGAAGAGGCATTAGACAAGGTGAACGGGACTCTATCGTAACAAATGTAAGTTCAGGAGCATCTATTGTACCTTTTGAGAACTTGCTGCCTCGCATTCCTCGCGTTCATCGTCAATATGTAAGGGATGAAATCAACACCATTTGTAAAACGATTCCGTCCGTGCTCGAAAATCACTTTCCTTCTCTTTTTGAATTAGGTATTGATTTATGTATCTCGAGAGACTTCAGCATCTGGATTCTAGATTTAAATTCGAAACCGGGAAGAAAAATAGTAATGGAAACAGCACCTGAACAAAAAGAAGTCATGTATAAAAATGTCCTGTCTTACTGCGTCTATTTAGCTAACACACTATCGTATCGTAAGGAGTAATGCTATGAAAAAAACTCTTACTCGCCTTGTTGTAGTAGAGCAGCTAGGCTGTGATCTTTCTGTTCCTGCATCTCTTTACAAAGACTCCTTGAAACAAGCAGCTTTTGGAACCATGACAGCTCCATGCCTTATACAATCTTCAGAACGTGAAGAAATTCAGATTTCAGCTGAGCTAATGACAAAACTTCAAATTCCTTTCGCCCATATGATGCATCCTATTATTGTGAATGAGACCATTCACTTAGGACCTTTAATCGGTGTGTTATCCGCTGGTTTTACTGGTTCTCTGCTGCGGCCAATTGGAAAGCGTTCCCTTCACTTAGCTAAACTTCTTTCTACTGCAAGTATAACAGGGGGCCTGCCTTTTATTTTTGGAACTCATCATATCAACTGGGAAACCGGGACCATAAACGGCTATTTTTATGAAGAAAGCGGCTGGACACAACATGAAATCCCGCTTCCTAACGTTGTATATAATCGTTTGCCAAATCGAAAAACAGAAGGGTTAGCTCCTTTTAAGTTCATTAAAGAAAAGATGATGACTGATTACGGCATTCCATTTTTTAATCCTGATTTTTTCAACAAGTGGGAAATTCATGAGCTTTTAAAACTGAACGAGCAGACAGCCTATTTGTTACCTTACACGGTTGAAAGTCCTTCGTGTGAGCAAATAAAAAAACTTCTGCTTCTTCATCAAACCGTTTATTTAAAACCGAAAAACGGAAGCTTAGGCCGGGGCATTTATACCCTATCTTTTAAGAGTTCCATGTACACGCTGACTTACAAAGGAGAAAAAGGTCTTCATGTTCAAGAAAAAGAAACCTTAGAGGATCTATTATCAGAATTTGAATATTTACTTACTAATCCTTCCTACATTGCTCAGCAAGGTATTTCATTAATCAAAAAAGAAAAGCGCTGTGTAGACTTTCGCGTGCATACGAATAAAGACGGGAATAACCAATGGGTGCTTACTGCTCTGGCTGCTAAAGTAGCCGGTCCCAACAGCATCACTACGCATCTTGATTACGGCGGAGAAATTGAAGCTACAGCTAAAATATTCACCAACCCTTCTTACAAAAAAGAAATTGAAAATAAGCTAAAAGATGCCGCTATCTCAATTAGTCATGTGCTTGAACAGGAGTTGAACGGATTAATTGGAGAGCTTGGATTCGATTTTGGAGTGGATTATCAAGGAAACGTATGGCTGTTTGAAGCTAACTCCAAGCCCGGTCGCTCTATTTTTTCACACCCTGCCTTACGAAAAGCGGATCAACAAACTAGAAAACTTTCTCTAGAATATGCGATTTACTTATCTGGATACTATCTAAATACACCTGAAGGCATCAGCATATGATTACAATTTACTATCACAAAGAAAAGCAGCAGTGGTTTCATCATAACCCTTCAGCATCTTACACATGGGGAGTTCAAAAAATTGAACTTCCCTTTACTCAAAACATTTCTTCTACTCAAGCTTTTCTTCGTTTAAAAGGAGAAAAAGTCGGTCCTATTGTGGGAGTTTTAACGAACAAAGCGGTTTTGGAAAAACTGAATGTAAAACAGCGCCCTTTATTGGAACTCTTACATCATACCCTGCAAGAAAAAGGCGGGCTTCTTGCTTTATTCGCTGAAGAAACAATGTCTCATCACTTCTTTGAAGGGTATTGCTTTGACGGTGCAAAAAAGCAGTGGATCAAAACAACTTTGCCGCTGCCAAACGTTATATATAATCGTTATCCAGGAAGAAAATCAGAAACTAAGAAGCTGACATCTTTACATCAAAAAATTAAAGGCAAGCACATCCCACTTTTTAATTCCGCTTTTTTTTCAAAATGGAAAGTATATCAATTATTTTCAAAGGAGCCACTACTATCTTCTCACCTTCCTAAAACCTATCGTTTAACACCAGAAATTGATATTGCTAAGCTTCTGCAAAAGCACTCTTCCCTTTACTTTAAGCCTATTAACAGCAGTAAAGGTGCTGGAATTTTTCGATTATCTTCCCATAAGCATACGATTATTTACCAAGATCATAAACGCAAAGAAGAATTTTCTTCTTTACAAGCAATTGACCTTCCCAGGTCTGCTTATCTCATTCAAGAAGCGATTGAGACGCAACCATTCAAAGACAGGCGCTATGACTTACGTATTTTAGCGCATCACAAAGATAGCGGATATGTTATTAGCGGCGTCGGCATTCGACATAGTCCCTATCAATCCATTACAACACATACGTTAAACGGCGGCAGCATTTCACCTTTTCAAGATTTAGAAAATGAAGTAGATACTTCCTTTCTTTCGTCCTTTGTAAATACGTGCGGGCAAGTCCTTCAAAAATCCTTCCCTCTAGTTGAAGAATTTTCTCTTGATATGGCAAAGTCAGCCCAAGGGCAGTATTATTTGTTTGAAGTGAATGCAAAACCGATGATTTTTGATGAAACAGATATTCAAACGCAAGGTGCTAAACACATATGCAACATATTTTACAAATTAACAAAATTTTTAGATTAAATGATTTTTCATCTCCTTTTCTCATGGTAAGCTTATAATAACTAATTGAGAAAGGAGATTTTCTTTATGGTTTCACACTTTCAGGTTAAACCGCTGTATCAAAATAATCGAATGCCGGGCTGGCATATCTCGTTTTATATGAATCGGGTTTATTATGAGGCTGATTATTTAAAAGATGGACAAATTGTATGGAAAACTGCGCCTTCTAATCAAATAGATGAAACACAATTAATTGATTATATTCATGAGCTTATGCTTTTTCACGTTTATGAATAGTAAGCTTTCACCGAAGGGAACGAGCACAGATGAAACAGTTGCACACACTATTTGGGGATAAAATGATTAAGGCTAAAATCCCTTCTCAATTTGAACGTTACAAATGGTTTTCATGTGATGAAGGCTTCATTGGAATTGAACACACCGCTTTATCTCAAAAAGAGCAGGCATTACTTTCTGCTTTTTTAACCCCTTATGATGAGAAAATTTCTTTACTGACGCCAGAGCAATTGTATTGGTCAGACCTGTTATTTGAAGCACCTGAAAAAGTCATTCATTCTCATCATAAGCACCATTCTTTTCGCTTCACCCAGTTTTTAATTAAACGTTTGTTTGAACAAAAAATAGAGTTTGAAAATGCGCTTCACGCCTTGTATTCTACCTCGATTACTGTGTTGTGGATTGATAAACAATCAGGTATCGTCATCGAAACCTTTAATGATCCTAATGACTTAACTGAAAATTTATCAGATTCTATCGAGGTGCTATGTCATGATTTTGAAACTTCAATTCAGTTCTTTGAAGGACAAATTCACTTTTTTCCGTCTTCACCGCGATTAATTTTTGAGCGTGAAAAGAAATGGTTTTATCAAATTAAGCATACAGTCGAACAAAACCATGTTATCCATTTTACCGACGTTTTACCCCATTTGGTTCTGCAAGAGTCTTCAGAGGCAATCCAAAATCATATGATACATTTACTTGACTTAGTAAAAGATGATGGAGATCTTTTAGAAACGATTAAAGTTTATTTAGAATGTAATTTAAACGTATCTCTTGCTGCTAAGAAATTGTACATGCATCGCAACAGCTTGCAGTATAGAATTGAGAAATTTATTGATCGCACACACCTTGATATCAAACACTTTACAGGAGCTGTGTCTGCTTACTTAGCCATTCTTGCTTTAAAAAATTCGCAAGATGGAAAATAAAATGAAAGGGTTTTCGTAAATAGTGCACGAAAACCCTTTCTTTTTTTTGTGCATGTTTCCCATTTACCGTTTCATTTAAAAAAATTACACTAGATTTAAGAAAACGGTTTCACAGAGTACATACAAGGGGGAAATGGAAATGGCTGAATTACGTTTAGAACATATTTATAAAATGTATGATAAAGATGTGACGGCGGTAAAAGATTTTAACCTTCACATCCAAGATAAAGAATTTATTGTATTTGTTGGGCCTTCAGGCTGCGGGAAATCGACAACGCTTCGTATGGTTGCAGGGCTAGAGGAAATTTCCAAAGGTGATTTTTATATTGACAGCAAGCGTGTAAATGACGTTGCTCCAAAAGATCGCGACATTGCAATGGTATTCCAAAACTACGCATTGTATCCGCATATGAGCGTATATGACAACATGGCTTTCGGCTTAAAACTTCGTAAATTACCAAAAGATGAAATCGAACGCCGCGTAAAAGATGCCGCTCGTATTTTAGGACTTGAGCAATACTTAGAGCGTAAGCCAAAAGCATTATCCGGCGGACAGCGTCAGCGTGTAGCTCTAGGTCGTGCAATCGTTCGTGATGCTAAGGTCTTCTTGATGGACGAACCTTTATCAAACTTAGACGCGAAATTACGTGTGCAAATGCGTTCTGAAATTGCGAAGCTTCACCAGCGTTTGGGTACAACGACAATTTACGTAACACATGACCAAACCGAAGCAATGACAATGGCTTCTCGTCTGGTTGTTATGAAAGATGGGATTATCCAGCAGGTTGGTACACCAAAAGAAGTATATGAAAAACCTGAAAATGTATTTGTAGGCGGGTTTATTGGTTCTCCTGCTATGAACTTCTTAACCGGAACGTTAAAAGACGGAAAGGTTCAAGTAGGCGATTCTCTTCTTGCAGTTCCGGAAGGTAAAATGAAAATACTTCGCGAGCAAGGATATTTAAACAAACAAATTATTTTAGGCATCCGTCCTGAAGATTTCCATGATGAGCCTGTATTTATTGAATCTTCACCTGGCACAAAAGTTACAATCAAAGTCGATGTATCCGAGTTAATGGGAGCTGAAACCATGCTTTATTCTAAACTTGGCGGACAAGATTTTGTAGCACGCGTAGATTCAAGAACAGATATTAAACCGCTTCAGTCTCTAGACTTAGCATTAGATATGAACAAAGCGCATTTCTTTGATGCAGAATCTGAACAGCGCATCCGTGCTGAACACGAATAAAAAAGACCCCCAGGGGTCTTTTTTTATTCCTGTATTTGCTTCAATTCTTCACTGTGACAAGTAGAGCAGTAAAAGAGATGAATACATTGGTGATTTGCTAAATCACTAGGATACCCATTTTCTACTTTTAACTGATCGATTTCCATGTAAGCACTGTAATCATCAAAATAATCGCTGACTTTTCCCATATCCCCCAGCACTCCTCCACATGTTTTGCACGTCATTTGTACATCACTAAACCCATTACATAAGGAACAAATCGACATCCGCACACCTCGCTTTACCTGATCAATATGTACCTATAATATGCACGGAATAAAACTCTCTTACTCTTTATCAAACTCTACACAAAAATTTCTATAAATTACCAATAGTTTTCTATGTATATGTTTTTTCCCTTTCGCCATAATACTAGTAACAACCGAGTACAACAGCTCGCAAGCATTGAGTTACGCCGCGGTAGGCAAGCGGATCTAATCGATGCATCTGCTCGGCTGGTTCAACTCCAGCTAACTCAACCATTACAATCTATTTTATCTAACGAGGAGATGAATACACATGGCAAATTATCAAAACGCATCAAACAGAAATTCATCAAACAAGTTAGTAGCGCCTGGTGCTCAAGCTGCTATCGATCAAATGAAGTTCGAAATCGCTAGTGAGTTTGGTGTAAACTTAGGACCAGATGCAACAGCTCGTGCGAACGGATCTGTTGGTGGCGAAATCACAAAACGTTTAGTACAATTAGCTGAGCAAAACCTAGGCGGCAAGTACTAATATTAACTAATTTCATATTATGGCTTTAGCGCTCCAAGATCTCTTGGAGCGCTTTCTAGTTTCTTTTAATCAGCTTCCTCATTCTTATTCCCAAATGATTTTACGGAAACTTTGCGAATACGTCGATTTTCTACTTCCTTAATGGTAAACAATATCTCTTCATATGAGAAAAAGTCTCCTTTAGCAGGGATATGATCAAACTGCTCATATATCCATCCCCCTAAGGTATGGCACGTACTGTCAGGAGAACTAACCGCTATATAGGTTAAAAATTCATCAATAGGGATGTCGGCGTTAAATTCGTACTCCTTTTCCCCTATCTGGTGTACATACTTAACAGCTTCATCATGTTCATCCCAAATCTCTCCTACAATTTCTTCTAATATATCCTCTAAGGTCACAAGACCGGCCGTTCCACCAAACTCATCAACTACAATTGCCATGTGCACCTTACTTTTTTGGAGCTCTGGCAATAGAACAGATATTTTCATGGATTCTACTACAAAAATAGGTTGTCTCAACAAATCACGAATAGAAATCTTTTTTCTTTGGATTAAACAGGTTAAAAATTCTCTTTCTGATAAAATGCCAATAATATTATCAATATGATCTTCATATACAGGGACTCTTGAATATCTCTCTTCAAGAAACATTTGACAAACCGAATCAATATCGGCATTTACGTCAACTGCTGTGACATCTATTCTAGGTTTTAAAATTTGCCCCACCACAATGTCATTAAAATTGAGTGAACGATGAACTAGCTCTTTTTCAATATTATTAATCGTTCCTTCTTCTTCGCTTAAATCTACCATCACTTTAATTTCATCTTCTGTAATCGTTGGTGTAGGAGCAGACGTTAACAAGTGATAAGTTCCTTTTTTTACCTGTAAAAATAAGAAGGAAATCGGGGTTAACAATTTAATAATAATAAATAACAAGGAAGAAATCATCAGCGCAAAAGATTCGGCATGCTCTTTAGCTAACGATTTTGGCAAGACTTCACCAAAAATCAAAATGATGATGGTCATAACAATGATACTAATCACAAGTGCTAGGTTTCCTTTAAACATATCGAGGGCAATTTTAGCTGCCAAAGAGGACGCAGCAATGTTTACGACAACATTTCCTACTAAAATTGTCGATAGCGTCTGCTCAAAGTGTTCAGCAATATGCAGCGCTTTTTTACTTCCCCGATATTTTTTCTCAGCGTAATGTTTTAAACGAATTTTATTTACGCTTGAAAAGGCTGTCTCAGCAGATGAAAAGAAAGCTGATAACATAAGCAAAACGACTAGTATCATCATTTGATTCAGAGGCAAGTCTCCCAAAAGACATTCACTCTCCTATTTTTTTGATTTTTCTGTCTTTTTATCATATCAAATTTTTTTGTTGTTGAATATTTCATTCATCAACTTTGTATTACTTTATGCTACGCATGCTTTTTATTATGAATAAGTATACAGATTGTATATCCTAAAGAATAGATACTATCTTTTATAGAGGGGTGTAGCCAATGAAAATTTTACTATTAGGCTCTACAGGGCGAGTTGGACAGTCTTTATTAAAAATGATGCTAAAAGATGAAAACGACGTTACTGTACTTGTTAGAGACCGCAATAAGCTACAGGTTAGTCATCCAAACCTACATATCTTACAAGGCGATGTACTTCATCAAGAAAATATCAACTTTGCCCTCAAGCACCAAGATATCGTAGTCAGCGCGTTAAATACAGATGGTGCAGAGACGATTTCAAAAAGTATGCCGCTTATTATAAACAGCATGAAGTATTATGGCGTTCATCGTATTCTTACTATTGGAACTGCAGGCATCTTACAATCACGAACAGAACCAGAAAAGTATCGTTTTCAATCAAATGAATCAAAGCGTAAAACGACCAGAGCAGCAGAAGATCATTTAAAAGGATACTTACACTTGAAGGAAAGTGATCTAAACTGGACGGTTATATGCCCAACATACTTGCCTGAGGGTGAAATAACAGGCACGTATCGAATGGAAAAAGAAATTTTACCAGCTGATGCCGTTAAAATTTCAACGGGAGATACCGCTCATTTTACCTACCATGAGATATGGGCTCAAAAATTCCCCAAATGCCGCGTTGGAATTGCTTATTAAAAAATCAGGAGAACTTTTCGTTTTCAAAACGAGAAGTTCTACATCCAGAAAATACCGATTATAGCTAATCCACCTAGAACAAAACCTCCTATTTGACCAACGAGAGCCGGTGTCAAAACAGGCTTTCCTTTTTCTTTCTCTAATGTGCTAATATCAAGCTTCATCTGATACATTTCTTCTTTTAAATCTTCAATTTGGCCGTGCAGCGCTTGAATCTGACGTTCTTGGTCACTCATCCACTATCTTCCCTTCCCTTTTTTATTTTTATCATATGCGTAAAAAAGTTAAAGCTTTACTTTTCGGCATCACTTTTTCTAAATGATAAAAACTCCTTTCCTCGGCTTTAGGATAAAAAACTCTTTCCTTCTCATAATAAAAAAGAATAGAGTCCTTAGTCACTGTTGAAAGGAGAACACGATGATAAAACTTGTGTTGATTCGGCACGGACAAAGCGTGTGGAATCTTGAAAATAAATTTACAGGCTGGACGGATGTAGATCTTTCTAAAAATGGATTGCAAGAAGCGCGAGAAGCTGGAAAAGTACTAAAGAAAAACGAATATACTTTTGATATTGCCTATACTTCTGTTTTAAAACGATCCATTCGCACTCTATGGATTGTCTTACATCAAATGGACTTCATGTGGATTCCCGTGTATAAATCTTGGAGGCTGAATGAACGGCACTACGGGGCTCTTCAAGGTTTGAACAAAGAAGAAACCGCAAAAAAATTTGGAGAAGAGCAAGTGCATTTGTGGAGAAGGTCGATGAACGAACGCCCTCCTGCTTTAGAGACAACAGATATTCGCTATGAAGCTTCCAACCCTAAGTATAAGGAATTAGCTAAGGGACAATTTCCTGTAACGGAAAACTTAGCCGATACAGAAAAGCGGGTTCTAGAATACTGGGACGAAACTATTGCTCCTTCTATTAAAGCTGGCAAAAAGGTTATTATTTCCGCTCACGGTAATACGATTAGGGCTCTGATGCAGTACTTGGATAACATTTCGCCTGATGGCATTGCGAACTTGAATATTCCTACAAGCGTGCCGCTTGTTTATGAGCTTGATGATAATTTAAAGCCCCTTAGACATTATTATTTAGGCATCGATGGAGAGATTCCTACCCATATTCCTTCTTCATAAAAAACGTGCCTAGATTGTAGGCACGTTTTTTTATATGTTTGAACGAAAGTATTTTCCATACGCCCAGTGATTAGTAGGACCGTGTCCGGAACCAATTTCAAGTGTGTGCTTAATCGCATAGTGAACAAAATCCGAGGCAGTTTGAACTGCTTCAACCACGCTTTTGCCTTTCGCTAGTTCAGCTGTGACGCAAGCAGCAAACGTGCATCCCGTTCCATGTGTATGCTTTGTATTCATCTTTTCATGTGTGATTTCAACGTACTTATGACCATCATACACTATATCAATCATATCTTGATGAGATTGATCATGTCCGCCTTTAATTACCACGTGCTTTACACCTAGCTCATGAATCTGTTTTGCCGCTTCTTTTCGGTCTTCGATCGTGTGAATTTCTTTACCCGTGATGACTTCCGCCTCCGGTATGTTCGGCGTAATGACTTCACAAAGAGGCAATAATTCTTTTAGAGCCTGTACGGCTTCTCTTTGAAGAAGAGACTGACCGCCTTTTGCAATCATAACGGGATCCACTACAACATTTTGCAGTCCGTACTGTTTGATTTTACGAGCCACTGCGTAAATAATATCAGCACTGAACAACATACCTGTCTTCACTGCATTAGGAAATAAGTCAGTGGCAATTGAATCTAACTGCGTTTCAACTGCTTCTACTTCTAAAGGATAAACTCCTTGAACGCCAACTGTATTTTGTGCGGTCACAGCTGTAATAACAGACATGCCAAAAACGTCACGCTCTTGAAATGTTTTTAAATCTGCTTGAATACCTGCTCCTCCACCGCTGTCTGATCCAGCAATGGTTAATGCTTTTGGTACTGTCATGCTTGAAACCTCCATCTCTTTCTTACCCAATATACCGATGATAAAGTGACTTTGCTTCTACTATATCGTTTGTTCCATGGACAAAGACGCGCCCATCTTGAAACATAACTAAACGGTAATCATCTACATAAAAAGAAAGCAGATACGGATTCTGTTCAATTTTATATCCTTTTTCTTTTAATCGTTCACCTAAAGACTGCAGCGGCTGCTTGGCTGATTTGCCCGGACGGATTTGTACCGTGTTTCTTCCGCATAACACAGCTGTTTTCGTTTGATTTTCATATTGTAAAAAGGGATAGGTTTGTTCACTGCCGCATGAGCGGCAAGCAGATTTGCGAAACACGTTCACATTGATGCTCGTATACTCATTTTTCCATACGTCAAACGAAACAAGTTCCCTCCTGAGCGCATTCCAGTCTCCGACTAATATTTTTAACACTTCTGTTACTTGATGAGCGACTACCATTTGGACAGCAGGACTAATAATCCCCACTGTATCACATGTTAACCCTCCAAGCGGTACAGATTCAAGCAAACAGGATAAACATGGTGTTTCACTTGGTATGATAGTATAACTAATTCCATAACTTCCTACACATGCTCCGTAAATCCAAGGAATATCATATTTTTGTGATAAATCATTCATTACAAGGCGTGTGTCAAAATTATCGGTTGCATCTATCATAACATCTACCCCCTCAACAAGCTGTTCTAAAACTTGAGGGGTACCGTCTGCTACGTGCGCTTCTACTTTTACATCGTGATTAATATCGTGAAGCCGTTTTTTAGCGGCAATTGCTTTTGGAATTCTTTTATCAGCATCTTTTTCACTATACAATTGCTGCCGCTGAAGGTTGCTCCACTCTACATAGTCCCGGTCAATGAGCGTTATTTTCTTTACCCCCGCTCGCGCAAGTGCCTCCGCGTTCCCTGTTCCAAGAGCACCTGCTCCTACAATCAGAACATGCTTTTCTTGAATTTGCTGCTGTCCGCCTTTTCCAATAGGTTGAAACAATTCTTGGCGGGAATAACGATTAATCAACCGATACTCATCCCTTCTGTTGGACTGCTTGCCGTTGCATATTGTTTCTTTTCAATACGTCCTGCTTCAAATGCTGCTCGTCCTGCTTCAATCGCTAGCTTCATAGCACGAGCCATTTTCACAGGATCTTTTGCTCCTGAAACAGCTGTATTTAATAACACACCATCTGCTCCTAGCTCCATAGCTTGAGCTGCGTCTGAAGCCGTTCCAATACCTGCATCTACAATTACTGGAACAGTTGATTGTTCAATGATAAAACGCATGTTCAACGGATTAATAATACCTTGACCTGAACCGATAGGCGAAGCTCCTGGCATAATGGCATGTACGCCTAACTCCTCTAAACGACGTGCAAGTAAAACATCATCTGATGTGTAAGGTAAAACGGTAAAGCCCTCTTTTAACAGTTCTTCACTGGCTTTTAATGTTTCAACTGGATCAGGAAGCAGCGTTTTATCACATCCAATTACTTCTACTTTTACCATGTCACAAAGTCCAGAAGCCTTTGCTAATTTAGCAATACGTACGGCCTCTTCTGCATTTTTTGCTCCAGCAGTGTTAGGCAAAAGAGTGAAACGCTTCACATCAAGCGCTTCTAATAAATTAGGTTGATTTTGATCAAAAATATCCATTCGTCTCACAGCAAATGTTAAAACTTCTGTTTCTGACTCTTCTACCGCTTGACGCTGAGTCGTAAAGTCAGGAAATTTCCCTGTCCCTAATAATAAACGTGAATTAAATGTATATTGTCCAATTTTTAACATACTCTTCATCCTCCTCCGACAAATGAAACAACTTCTAATATATCGCCATCTTTTAAGCATGCATCGCTATGTTCTTCTTTTTGCAAAATGTTCTTGTTTAGCTCAACAATTACCACTCGTTCATGCAGGTTCTGAGCCTGCAACAAGTGCTCGACCGTTTCAATTTCATCTCCAAAAGTAACGGTCTTACCATTAATGATTAGATTCAATGAACTCCCTCCATTACTCTTGTTAGCTGAAATGATGTAAAAAATGAATGATTCGGCTTTTTCCCTAACAAAGCATCAGCCATAATTTTTCCAGTTGCAGCACTTAATAAAATACCGTTTCGGTAGTGGCCAAACGCCATGTGTAGATTCGCTATTTCAGGATGCTCTCCTAAATAAGGCCAGCCATCATTTGTTTGCGGACGAAGACCAGCCCATGCTTTTTCAAATGTGGCTTCTTTAATAGCTGGCAGAAGCGCCGAAGCTTTATTCAGCAAAAATTGAATACCTTGTGCAGAAACCGTCTTGGTAAAGTCATGCTGTAACTTAGTTGCCCCGATTACGATTCTTCCACCAGTCTTAGGCACTAAGTAAAAACCTTCATCTAAAAAAATCGTTTTAGAAAGCAGCGGCTTATGACTTCGAAGAGCAATACACTCCCCTTTTACGGGAAACACGTGACCTAAATGTTCAGAAGAAATAAAGCGTTTAGCCCATGAGCCTGCTGCGATAACTACTTTTTCTCCATAAAAAGAGCCTTTGGACGTCTGTACACCTTTTACTGTTTCACTTTCCATAATAAGAGAATGAACGTCACAGTATTCGAATACATCTGCTCCGTGATACAAGGCTCCATGAGCAAGAGCTTGCGTTAACTTAGCCGGAGCTAGCTGGCCGTCTCCCGGTATTGTAATGGCTCCGTATATGTCTGGAGAGAGCCCGGGTTCTAACAAACGCGCTTCTTTTACATCGATCCATCTTACATGTTCATCCCACCCGTGGTGCTGAGCGGCTTTTTTCTTTAATACGTGTGCATCTTCTTCTGTTACAGCAACTTTTAATAAGCCTTTTTGAATGAGCTCTACGTCGATGGCCGTTTTTTCTTTTAGTTCCTTCACCAGTTCAGGAAACATGCTTCTGCTCTTAATAGCAAGGTCTAAAAGAGGACCTTCTTCATCAATTTCAGCTTGAGCACCTAAAATACCAGCGGCTGCACTTGAAGCTTCACAACCAATTTGATTGCGTTCAAGAATAGCTACTGACGCTCCTTGTTTTGACAAATGATAAGCGATAGAAGAGCTGATTATACCTCCTCCGATTAACAGTACATCATAATGCTGCTTCATTTTCTCCACCTCCAGATGTCCATATATGAGAATATTGTTTAATCGCTTTGAGGGGATCTTGCGCAAGCATGACACCAGACATCACAGCTATACCGTGTGCTCCTGTTTGAAGCACCTCTTTGGCATTTACAGGTGTAATTCCTCCAATGGCAATAACCGGTATCTGCACAGCATCTACTACTTCTTTTAGTGCTGCTACCCCTCGACTTTTTAATCCTTTTTTTGAATGTGTTGAATAAATATGTCCGTATAGAATGTAGTGAGCACCATCTTTTTCAGCTTCTAAAGCCTCTTCCACAGAGTGAACTGATTTTCCGACAATAAGAGAAGGAAATGCGTCTATAACAATCGAAACGTCTAAACTATGATAAGCAAGCTGTACGCCTTTTACTTTTAAAGCATGCGCTACATCAACTCGGTCATTCACAATAATTTTAGAGCGACAAAATGGCAAGCTTTCTAGTAAACATTGAATCTGCTTTGCCGTTTTCTCTTTTTCTCTAATATGAACGGCGCCCGTAAAAGGCGCGATAGCCGTTAAAACTTTTTGAAGCTCTTCGATTGGCTGCTTATCTGTTGTAATGACATGAAATTTAGGAATATCCACATGATCGAAACCTTTCCATTCAGAATAAAGAGAAATTTCAATCACCTCATCTTGTGTAGAGGGCTTTATTACATACAAAAAACCACTCTACAACGTAGAGTGGTTAGCATGCATCGTTATGTAAACATGATCGCCACTTCCCTACGCTGGTCCAAACCAGATCAGGTTCAAAGGGTCCGAAATACATTCGTCTCAGCTTCAAAAAGCTCCCCTAGTGATTGCTATTTATTGATTTTGTTTTCGCACTTAAAATTATAACACAACTAGATGTAAATACAATATCTCTTTATGCTCTTACGGCTCTCTTCCTTTTATAGATGTATCTTTTATGCTTCTTTACTAAGTAAGAGGTCCGGCGCACCGCATCATTCTGCTTTTTATATGATTAGTAATCGGTATAGTCGTCAAATTCTTCCTTGTCTTTTTCCTTTTTCCGATCCCATATAAACAGCAGGAGTAACATAATAAAAGTTAGAATATAAAAACCGTAAAAAATAAATGCCGCCACAACATTTATAAATAAAAATAAAAAACCGATGATCTGACCTGCAACAGCTACAATCAACAAAATGTATTTCCAAACTTCTGCTTTTCTATCCATTCTCTACTTCTCCGTCTTTTTGTTTTTCCCTACTAGAAACGTTCTCTTTACTTAAATAAAAATGTTCCTGCCAGTAAACCGACTGTAAATAAACCAACTGTTCCAAATGCTGAAATCCCCACGTACGCCAGCATTTTCCGATAAGATTTTTCTCGAATTAACTGTACGGTTTCCACACTGAACGTTGAAAAAGTGGTAAAGGCACCAAAAAACCCAATGCCAATCATTAAAAATATTGAATCATCATAAGCATGACTCGGAACCTTTCCATAATAACTACCGTAAAAAAGACCAAGCCCAAACGCACCGAGCAAGTTTACAAACAGCATTGATACTGGAAAAAGAGGGTTTGAAACTGTTTTTGTAACTTTTAAACCCAAAAGATAACGGCATATTCCTCCAGCTGCCCCGCCAAGTGCCAAGCTCACTATGCTCATTTACTTCACCTCATGTACTTTCACTAAATTTTTCCCTGCCGCTTCACCGCATAGATAGCCTGCTAAAGCAAGAAGGATTCCACCTACTAAAGAGACCATTACATAAATGGCTCCCCAAAATAAATGGCGCTGAGTGAGAGAAATGACGTCTCCTGCAAACGTTGAATACGTTGTAAAACCGCCGCATACGCCAACTCCTAGTCCAAGCTTTATCCATTCTTTTGGCTTTTTCCACACAAAAAATCCTGTTAATAGGCCTAGTATGAAGCTTCCTAATAGGTTTTCAATTACCGTTCCTATTGGGTAGCCCGCATATAATAAGGAAAGATTCAGCAAATAACGTGCATATGTACCAGCGATAGCACCAAAGGCAATTGAGATTAAGTTTATGGCTTTCATCATATCGCTCCGTTTCATAAATTCTTCTTTAAGTGTACCATAAGGAATTTATTTCTACCTTAACATTCAACTATATGTTTATTGCACCAAAAGTCATGAAAAAATGAAAGAGAAAATCGTCGCATGAAACTTCCTTTTTACTCCTCAAATCTCCCTTAAAAATCCACTTAATCCAAATTTTAAAATCTTTCTGTATCCTTATGACAAACCGTGTATAGAAGGTATATTTCCCTTATTTTAAGTCACATTAATCGTATAAGTTTTTTTTGTTGACTTTTGCTGTGTTCTTGTTTAGTATCACAGAGTATCATTTCCTATCAGAATACTAGGGGGTTTAGAAAATGAAGAAATTTGCTGCACTTTTGTCGCTACTATTAGCTTTCACAGTTGTGCTTGCCGCATGCGGTTCTAGCTCAAAAAATGAAGCAAACAATGGAGACAATAAATCTTCACAAGAGGATTTATATAATAAAGTGAAAAAAGATGGCGTATTAACAATTGGAACTGAAGGTACATACCCTCCGTTCACTTTTCATGATGACAAACAAAAGCTAACTGGGTTTGATGTAGAATTGGCTCAAGAAGTAGCTAAACGTCTTGGCGTAAAAGCTGAGTTCAAAGAAACACAGTGGGATGGCATGTTTGCCGGATTAGATGCTAAACGCTTTGACATGATTGCTAACGAAGTGGGTATTCGTGAAGATCGTCAAAAGAAATACGATTTCTCTGATCCATACATCCAGTCAGGCGCTGTATTAATTGTTCGTAAAGACGAAAAAGATATCAAATCATTTAAAGATTTAAAAGGAAAAAAATCAGCGCAGTCATTAACAAGTAACTACAAAGACATGGCTCAATCTTATGGTGCAAACATTACGAGTGCTGAAGGTTTTGCTCAAGCAGTAGAACTAATGAGCGCAAACCGTGTTGATGCTACAATCAACGATAAATTATCGTTCCTTGACTATAAGAAAAAGCACCCTAACGCACCTATCAAAATCGCGGATGAAAAATCCGATGGTGCTGCAAGCGGCTTTATGTTTAGAAAAGACAGCGGTAAGTTAGTGGATGAAGTAAACAAAGCATTGAAAGATATGAAAAAAGACGGAACATACGCAAAGATTTCTAAGAAATGGTTTGGCGAAGATGTTTCTCCTAAATAATATTTTTCCTGATGGAGAGCGATTGAATCAATTGATTTCAATCGCTCAATCATCTCTCTTACCAATGCTAAAGGGAGCTATTCAATATTCTATTCCACTAACATTAATCACGTTTGTACTCGGTATCATTTTAGCTGTCTTAACAGCCTTGGCTCGTTTATCATCTATAAAAGTTTTAAATATAATTGCGCGCATCTATGTATCGATTATTCGAGGTACACCGCTGCTTGTGCAATTATTTATTATTTTCTACGGCTTACCCAATTTAGATATAACAATTGACCCATTTATCTCTGCTGTTATTGGATTTTCATTAAGTGTAGGTGCGTATGCATCTGAAATTATCCGAGCAGCGATTCAATCTATTCCTAAAGGACAGTGGGAAGCTGGTTACTCACTTGGTATGACCTATTCCCAAGCGTTAAGACGGATTATTTTACCGCAAGCAGCACGTGTATCGATTCCGCCATTATCTAACTCTTTTATTAGCCTTATTAAAGATACGTCACTTGCATCGCTTATTCTTGTTTCTGAGATGTTCCGTAAAGCTCAAGAAATTGCTTCGACTAACTATGAATTTTTACTTCTTTATAGTGAAGCAGCGCTCTTGTACTGGATTATGTGTACAATCTTATCCATTATTCAAGGACGCATTGAAATAAGACTAGATCGTTACGTATCTAAATAACCGTTTCGAGTAGCTAAAGGAGTTTTTTATATGATTAATATCAAAAATTTGCATAAATCATTCGGTGATTTGCAAGTATTAAAAGGGATTGATTTAGAAGTTGAACAGGGCAAGGTAATTGTATTAATCGGTCCTTCTGGATCGGGTAAAACTACTTTTTTACGTTGCTTAAACCTTTTAGAAATCCCAACAGACGGCACGATTGAACTTGATAAAAAAAGCATGAATTTCACCAAGCCTGTTCGTAAAAAAGACATTACTTCATTTCGAAGTCTAACAGGTATGGTCTTTCAAAACTATAACTTGTTTCCTCATAAAAGTGCGCTTGAAAATGTTATGGAAGGGCCTGTAATTGTAAAAGGTGTTTCCACTCAAGAAGCAGAAAAAAGAGGGAAAGAATTATTAACACGAGTTGGCTTAGGAGATAAGCTCGACTTTTATCCTTTCCAGCTGTCTGGCGGACAACAACAGCGTGTTGGCATCGCCAGAGCAATGGCGATGGACCCAAAAGTTATGCTGTTTGATGAGCCTACTTCAGCTCTTGATCCTGAGCTTGTAGGAGACGTTCTTCAAGCGATGAAAGACTTGGCAAAAGAAGGAATGACGATGGTGGTGGTAACTCATGAAATGCGCTTTGCCCGTGAAGTAGCAGATGAAGTTATTTTTATGGACCAAGGCGTCATTATGGAAAGAGGTACACCGGATCAAATATTTTCAAATCCTCAACAAGAGCGTACACGTCAATTTTTAAATATGATTCATTAAAAAGGTTGCACATTTTCACGTGCAACCTTTTTCTTTATTTGGCTACTGCTTTTTTCATTAAATCTGTAATGTACGTAAAGAATGATTCAGCTGTGACATCATATACGACATCTACAGGTCGCCCTTCTTCAGAAATTTCTGTTCTTCCTTGGCTTGGTGTTTCTGTATGCACAATACTCGAAACGGTTTTCACCTTCACAAGCGTTGAATTCCCTGTAAATGCTGTTGTGAGTACATCCCACAAATAATATGTTGAATTGGTTTCAATATGCACAAGCGGCGGGCAGGCCGCGTAGCACTGCCCTACAAAGTCTACTCCTTCATATCTTCGAAGTGAAGCCCACATTTGACGAATAGCCGGTGTTAAAGGAACTTGATTCGTGCTTTCTAAAGCAACCATCTCAATTTTAATTTTGCTTTCCCATACTTTCGCTACTGCTTCTGGATCCCAAAAAGCATTCCACTCCGCCGTTCCATCGTGTTCGGGCTCTTGCACGTTTCCTACCTCTTGAAATGTACCGCCCATCCATACTAACTTGTCAATTTTCTCTTCTATTTCCGGCATTTTTTCCAATGCTCTTGCTAAATCTGTTAACGGTCCTGTAAACAATAAAGTTGTTTTCCCGGCTGTGTGCTGCAATGTCTCGATTAAATGATCATGGGCAGGGAGCTGACTTATTTTTGTTTGTACTTCCCCTTTTTCATTTAAAATCGGCAGTGCATCTACATAAAACGTATGCATGCGCCACTCCTTTGGAAATGGATTCATACCGCGTGAAGTAGATTTAGCGACCTCGATATCATAACTTCCAAAACGATCAATAATCTTTTGGCTTGCGCTGATACCTGGCTCTAGATATCCGTCAGCGGGAATGACAGATACTCCCGTTACTTTTACATCATCCATTTGCAGCAGTAAAAAAAGCGATACTAAATCATCGATGCCTGCATCATGGTTAAAATATACATTCGTGCTCATTTCCCTTCTCCTCTTTTCTATGTATTGCTAACTAATAGCTATACCGCTATTTTATAATGAAATGATCTCTTTCGTAATCAAATTATTAGGAACTTCTTTTACTATTTTCTATAATGGGTATAGAAATAAGGTAATCTATGTATAGATGTATACATCCCAGTATAGAAAGGAGAAATAAAATGGAGCAATCATTTTCAGCATTAATAGTAGATAAAAAAAGTGAAGACCAAGTGGAGGCGTCCGTCCAAAAACTGACGCTAAACGATTTGCCAGAAGGCGATGTACTTATTCGCGTTCATTATTCAGGAGTGAATTATAAAGATAGCTTAGCCAGCATCGCAAACGGCAATATTGTGACAAGCTACCCATTTGTCCCAGGAATCGACCTAGCAGGCGTCGTTGTATCTTCTGACAGCCCTGATTTTAAAGAAGGTGATCATGTCATCGCAACAAGCTATGACATTGGCGTATCACACTTTGGAGGCTATAGTGAGTATGCGCGCATACGCAGCGAATGGATTGTCCCTCTCCCTGAAAATTTAACGTTAAAAGAAGCAATGATTATCGGAACAGCTGGCTTTACAGCTGCTTTATCTGTGCATCGCTTAGAGGAAAACCATACTAGTCCATCTAATGGCTCTGTGCTTGTAACAGGCGCTACGGGAGGTGTAGGAAGCTTTGCGGTTGCCATTCTTTCAAAATTAGGCTACACAGTGGAAGCAAGTACGGGAAAAAGCTCGGAAGCAGCTTATTTGAAAAAGCTTGGCGCTTCCTCTATTGTAGCGCGTGAAGACGTTTTTAACGGCAAATTAAAAGCATTAGGCAAGCAAAAATGGGCCGCTGCGGTGGATCCTGTAGGCGGAGAGCCTCTAGCTTCTGTTCTCAGTCAAATTCAGTACGGAGGCTCTGTAGCTGTCAGCGGGCTAACAGCTGGAGGCAAAGTGCCAACAACCGTCTTTCCCTTCATTTTAAGAGGGATTAATTTATTAGGTATCGATTCTGTTTACTGTCCAATGCCTACTCGAAAAGAGATTTGGAATAGACTCGCTAATGACTTTAAGCCTGAAAGCTTCGAACCTTTCATTCAGCAGGAAATTTCACTACAACAGCTCCCTGAGGTACTTCCGACTTTATTAAAAGAACAAGCTCGGGGACGAACAATTGTGAAGCTATAAAAAAACGGAGAAACCTAGGTTTCTCCGTTTTTTACGAACAGAAGCATGTTATTATGCATCTATTTTTACTATTAAATCCGTCACTAATTCTTTCATGGTCACATCAGCTAAGACTTGTTCCATGGCATCTTGAGAACGTTTTAAAATCAATTCAAGGACACTTTGAATATTGGCTCCTACAGGACACTCCACATTCGGATTTTCATGCATTTGAAACAATTCTCCTTCTTCCACTGCCGCCACCGCTCGATAAACGTCTAACAACGTTATCTCCTCTAGATCTTTCAATAGATAAGCTCCGCCAGCTCCGGCTTTTACACCCACGAGTCCAGCTTTCTTTAACATCCCAATTACTCGTCTTATAACAACAGGATTTGTATTTACACTGCTAGCAATCCACTCTGAAGTACTAGGATGACTGCTATCTAATTTAATTAAAGATAGTATGTGAACGGCCACGGTGAATCGACTGCTAATTTTCATTGCTCTCACTCCTATTTTGTTGTAATCATTATAGTTACAACATTTATGAAAGTCAAGCATGCTTTTTTAGGAAAGAATGTCCTCTTCTACCGCCTCATAAAAGCGCAGCGTTTTCTTGATTTCCATAGCTTCAGTACATGCTTTCGTTTTCTTTTTATTCGCTTCTTTATGTTCGTTCACATGTTCTTCTCTTGAGATCCACGCTTGAAAGAACTGCTTGTCTTCCCACTTGGATACAAAGACATATTCAACTTTATCTGCGGAATCTTTTTTCCAGCATTCGAACGATAAATTTCCTTTGGCTGCCTCAATTTCTATTTTGTTTTTCTTAGCTTTTTGCTTGAGCTGTTCTTCAAATTTCTTTTCTGTTTCAAAAGTTGCGTTTACAACAAACATCTTATCTTCCTTTCTAAATGAAAGTAATTCTCATTCGATTATTGCATAGTAATTTTATTTTTTCAATTTATATGGATAAGTTACAGAAGCCCAAAAAGACCGCTGTTTAAGCGGTCTTCTTTTTACAAATGTTTTCTATGCACTGTTTTTCCATCATACGTAAAGGCGATTGGCTTGCCTTCCATTATCGTTTCTAAATGAACGGGGCGGCCCCAAAGCTGATGAACGTACGGTACCACTTTTTCTAAGTATTTGACATCTAATTCAATTCCTTCATACCAGTGTTTTAAATAGAGCTCGCCATTTTTTAAATAGTCTCCATTGGTTACTGTGATATAAGGAAATCCGCCGTTTACGCGCATATTAACAAGCTGATCTCTAACTTCTGTCCACTCTTTGTCGACGATTTTATAGTCTTTTCCTTGTTTTTGGAATAAGTACATATCCTCCCGCATGACTAAATCTTTTGTTAAGTAATTGCGAATAAAGGAAATATCTGATTCAACCTCACGTACCTCAAACATCTTCTCTCTTCCTGAACCCGGCTCCACGCCCCGGCGAATCATATCTTCTGTTGGATTATTGTAGCGTTCTTCAATGTCTTCAAAGATTTTTAAACCTAAATAATATGGATTGATTCCCGTCTTAGACGGCTGCACAACCCCTGCATTTAGCTTGGCGAATTCTATCGCTTCATCACTCGTTAAGTCCATTTCTCGAATAATGCGCTGATGCCAGAAAGAAGCCCAGCCTTCATTCATAATTTTTGTTTCAAGCTGCGGCCAGAAATAAAGCATTTCTTCTCGCATCATCGTTAAAATATCTCGCTGCCAATCCTCTAAATAAGGGCTGTATTCTTCGATAAATAATAAGATGTCTTTTTCAGGCTGAGGCGGAAATTTTTTAAAAGACTTTGGAGGTTTTGGTTTTTTCTTTTCTTTATAATCCAAATTCCATAAATCATCGTAAGGAGAAATGATTTCTTCTTCCGATGATTCTACATCATCTATGCTCCAAGAAAGCTTGGCACGCATAAGGGACGGATCAATATGTTCCTGAATCGATAGAACAGCATCCAAAAATTTTTCTACTTCACGCTTACCGTGCTTTACTTCGTATTCTTTAATTCGATCAGCGGTCGCTGCCATACTTTCTACCATATCCCGTTTAGTGTTGGCAAAACGGCTGTTATTTTTAAAGAAGTCACAGTGGGCTAACACGTGAGCTACAATTAATTTATTCTGAATAAGCGCATTGGAATCCAATAAAAATGCATAACAAGGATCTGAATTGATAACTAATTCATAAATTTTACTCAATCCAAGATCGTAGTGTAATTTCATTTTGTAAAATTGTTTTCCAAAGCTCCAATGTGAAAAACGAGTTGGCATCCCATATGCACCAAACGTATAAATAATATCTGCCGGGCAAATTTCATAGCGCATCGGATAAAAATCTAAGCCGAAACCGCTAGCTATTTCCGTAATTTCATCAATCGCACGGTATAATTGCTTATAATCTGCTTCTTTCACGACAGCTCCCCCTTTCACTCCTTACTTCAATCTATGTACAAACATGTCAATTCATGTGTTTTCATCAAAAAGAAGCTTTATTTTTTCAAGAAAAGGGGATTTTTATTTAGTTGTCTTAAATAATGGATGTAATATAACTGTTATACTGCATCATTCTTTGCCTTTCTTATCATTTATCCGGTCCTGTACGTTTATTCTTCTTGCATAATGACTACAACCTCTTTTAATTATGCACTGGTCTTTTGCCCAACATTTACAGCGTAAGAATTCCCGCAAATATCATACACTAATTTCAACTCCTCAAAAGGAGGAACGTTATTAATGGATGTAATTGATTATGATCGAGCTTTATATTACACACACCGTTCACAATGGGATAACTTATTAATTTTAATGGTTCGAACAGACGACGATTTTCTTTCAAAAAAGATTGAACATTTTTTGCACGCCTACAATTTTGAACGAAACTACCGCATCATTCAAGAAGAGCTTTATTCTTTACTACGCTACATTGATCATGCAACGGAATATTCGGAGCACAACCCGGAGCTTCTGGAAGAATCATTGTACTAGTATTTTTGATACACACACTTGGACAAAGAAGGGATGAATTCCCTTCTTTATTTTTTTATGTTGCACTAAAAATATGCATACTTTATTTCAAAAAACATCAAATGATATATGTAAACATATTTATTTTTATCGTTGACATAAAAGTGAATTCGACGTACAATTTTCAGTACATACGCTAAGATATTTCAGTACATACTGGGAGGAACATATATGAGTACTAATAAAAGGTTTCGCACATTAGATTTAACGCTAGCCGGTATGTTTGCGGCTCTTATGGCTATTGGTGCAAACATTACTTCTTGGGCACCTTTTTTACAAGTAGGCGGCGTGCCTCTTTCACTTCAGCCTTTTTTTGTTATATTAGCAGGACTTTTACTTGGGAGCAGAATGGGTTCTATTTCGATGATTGTATACGTATTAATTGGCATTGCCGGCGCCCCGGTATTTGCTCAATTTAAAGCAGGAATTGGTATTTTATTTGGAAGCACCGGCGGCTTTTTGCTTTCTTATATCATAGCAGCATTTATCACAGGAAAAATTATGGAGATGCGCGGCAAGCCAACTTTTTCTATCTTTTTAATTTCATCACTAGTTGGTATTGCCGTTATTTATTTAATAGGTACTACGTATATGTATGTAGCGGTTAATTACTGGCTTGAAGCTCCTGCAATGACATATGCAGCCGCTTGGAAGATTATGTCGTGGTTTGCGGTAAAGGATCTTATTTTTACTGTTCTTGGGGCTATGCTTGCTCCGAAAATTTATAAAGCCCTACGATCTTCTTCGTATTTGTCAAATACGCAATCAAATAAAGTATCATAAAAGAAGCCTGCTCAAGTTTGAGCAGGCTTTACTTTTATACCGTTTTCACTTTATCTAATACACGTTCTACTTCACCCATTACAGCTGTTTGTACAGCTTCTAAATGAGCAATGCTTGTTGCCTCATCTTCTGAAACGACGCCAAAATAGAACTTCACCTTTGGCTCTGTACCAGACGGACGAAGGCAAAACCAAGAACCGTCTTCTAAGATATATTTTAATACATTTGATTTTGGTAATGTAATTTCTTCTACTTTTCCTGCTTTAATATGCTGACGCTCACTTAATGTATAATCCTCTACAACCGAAACATTTAATCCTGCAATGTCAGTTGGAGGTTCATTTCTAAATGTAGCCAAAATATGCTGAATTTGCTCAGATCCTTCTTTTCCTTTAAGCGTTAAAGATTTCAGACCTTCACGATAGAAACCATATTTAGTAAACACTTGCTGTAGCGCTTCATATAGCGTCATGCCCTGCTTTTTATAATAAGCACAAGCTTCTACTGCTAGAATGGCTGCTTGTACAGCGTCTTTGTCACGAGCAAAGTCACCAATTAAATAGCCGTAGCTTTCTTCATAACCGAATTGGAATGTATACTCGCCCGTTTGCTCATATTGCTTAATTTTTTCACCGATAAATTTAAAACCTGTTAGAGTGTCAACAACTTGCAGTCCAAATGAACGAGCAATTTGTGCACCAATTTCTGACGTTACAATCGTTTTTAACACAACACCATTAGCAGGCAGCACGCCTTTTTCTTTCTTTTGAGAAAGCAAATAGTGAAGCAATAAAGCACCCGTTTGGTTTCCTGTTAATAACGCATATTCGCCGCTTGGATCTTTGACAGCAATTCCTAAGCGGTCTGCATCTGGATCCGTTGCGATTAAGATATCTGCATCAATTTCTTTACCTTTACGAACAGCATATTCAAATGCAGCCGGTTCTTCAGGATTCGGAGATTTAACCGTCGAGAAATTTGGATCAGGAAGTTCTTGTTCTTCAATCACCGTGACATTTTCGTAACCGATGGATTGAAGCGCGTTGCGAACTGGCTTATTAGCTGTACCATGTAGAGGTGTAAAAACCACTTTTAAATCTTTACCTGTTTCAGAAGCTAGCTCTGGATTAATTAAAATCGTTTTTAGTTTCTCATTGTATGCTTCGTCAATCGCTGAACCAATCATTTCAATAAGACCTTTTTCTTTTAGCTCCGCTTCAGATTGAACAGCTAATGTAAGTTCATTTTCCACAGCATTTACAAAGTCAACTAGTTCATCAGCTTCTTTTGGCGGCAGCTGACCACCGTCTGGGCCATATACTTTGTATCCGTTATATTCAGGAGGATTGTGGCTCGCTGTAATAACAATACCTCCAAATGCGTTTAACTCACGCACTGCAAATGAAAGTTCAGGTGTTGGTCTTAGCTCTTCAAATACATACGTTTTAATTCCGTGACTTGCTAATGTTTTTGCTGCTTCCATTGCAAATTCAGGCGATTTGTGGCGAGAATCATACGCAATGACTACTCCTTGGTTAATAGCTTCTTCGCCAGCTTGTTTAATGTACTCAGCAAAGCCCTCGGAAGCTTTTCGGATTGTATACGTATTCATACGGTTTGTACCCGCTCCAATTTCCCCACGCATTCCGCCTGTTCCAAACTCCAACGTTTTGTAAAAACTATCTTCTAATTGTTTTTCATCACCTTTGATTGCGTCTAAATTTTGACGTAATTCAGGATCTAAATTTTGATAATTAATCCAAGATGTATACGTTTCTTTCCAACTCATAAAAAAAGCCCCCTTATATAGATGTAAATATGTATGAAAAGAGAAAAACGAGTAATCGTCTTTCTCTTTTTTTAACAGTCATATTATATTTCTTCGTCAAAATTTGACTTCCTGCTATTATATTATGGCTGTATTGACAAATTTTGAGGTACTTTTTTATTTTATCATGAAATACCTGTCATACGGTTAACTTTTTCATCTACTGGTACAACTGCGTCATGAAGGTGCTGTTCTAATTCATCCGTATAAGCTTTTGTTTGCTCAGGCGTCCACTTTAACTCTTCGGCCATATGAGCAATCACTTGTTTTTTCCAGCTTCTTACCCAGTTGATATCAAAGAATAAAGCGCCCGTACGTCTAATGAAGAAGTCCACTGGTTTTGAAACCATTTCTTCTTCTATGCCATATTGAATTT
Organism: Priestia megaterium NBRC 15308 = ATCC 14581; assembly: GCF_000832985.1. Taxonomy (GTDB): domain Bacteria; phylum Bacillota; class Bacilli; order Bacillales; family Bacillaceae_H; genus Priestia; species Priestia megaterium. Next base: position 2,643,636 of record NZ_CP009920.1, on the reverse strand, counting down.
GCAAAAATACACTAGCTGGAAGGTCGCTGTTTTTTAGCTGATCGGGACGTTCAATCATGTAGCGGTATACTTTATCTACGTTTGAGCCATAGCGTTTTACAAGCTTTTCAGCAGCGTCACGTGATAACCCTAGTTTGATGCCTTCTTTGACTTTTTGCTCTACAAACGTTGGGAACCCACCTGAACCGCCTACATTACCTCCAGAAATCGGTAAATGTTTAGTTTGACAGCTTTCAAATTCGCGTCCTTCTGCTTTAAAATCTTCAGCTACACGATTTACGACAATTTCAGCCATTTTACGATACCCAGTTAATTTCCCTCCAGCGATTGTAATTAAACCTGATTCTGATGTCCAGATTTCATCTTTACGCGAGATTTCAGAAGGATCTTTTCCTTGTTCGTGAATAAGTGGACGAACCCCCGCCCAGCTTGATTCTACGTCGTCTACTGTAATATCAACCGTTGGGAACATATAGTTAATCGCATCAATAACATATTGACGGTCTTTTACAGTCATACGCGGATGTCTAGCGTCCTCTTTATAGACCGTGTCCGTTGTGCCTACGTATGTTTTTCCATCACGCGGAATCGCAAATACCATACGTCCATCAGGTGTATCAAAATAAATGGCTTGCTTTAACGGAAAGCGCTCTTGATCAATAACTAAGTGAATCCCTTTTGTTAATTGAAGCTGCTTGCCTTTTTTTGAATTATCTTTTTCACGCAGCGTGTCCACCCATGGACCTGCAGCGTTAACGATTTTTTTCGCATAGATATTATATTCTTTATTCGTAAGCTGATCACGAACAACAGCCCCTACTACTTTTCCTTTATCGTAGATGAAGTTTTCCACTTTTGTGTAATTGACTAAGTCTGCTCCTCTTGCTGCAGCTTCTTTAGCTACTTCAATCGTTAAACGTGCATCATCTGTTTTATATTCAACGTAGTAACCGCCGCCTTTTAAATCTTTAGATTTCACCAATGGCTCACGGCTAAGAGTTTCTTCTGCGCTAAACATTTTGCGGCGCTCTGAGCGTTTTACACCAGCTAAAAAATCATATACGCGCAGTCCAATTGAAGTTGAGAATTTACCGAATGTTCCACCCGTATGGAAAGGTAACAGCATCCACTCCGGAGTCGTTACATGAGGGCCATTTTCATATACGATGGCACGTTCTTTACCAACTTCGGCTACCATTTTAACTTCAAACTGTTTTAAATAGCGTAGACCGCCGTGAACAAGCTTCGTTGAACGACTAGATGTTCCTGCTGCGAAATCCTGCATTTCAACTAATGCTGTTTTCATGCCTCGATGAGTCGCATCAAGTGCAATACCTGACCCAGTAATTCCCCCACCAATTACTAGTAAATCATATTGATTTTGTGTCATGTCTACCAATTTATTCGAACGTGTTTGACTTGAAAACATACGTCATTCCCCTTTCATTTTTTAAAGATATCAAAATTTCCCAATATACAAAAAGAGAGACCACAAATCACATATATAGTATGCCTACATATGGATCTGTGGTCTCTCCGATTCTCCAACCAATTTATTAACTTGAGTAAATTATATCATACATGCACTTTTAATTAAAGGGTTTTCATCAAATAATTATTTAAAAGCCATTGTTGCATGTACGGCTTTTTTCCAGCCGCTATATAATTCTTCACGCTTTTCTTCTTCCATATTTGGTTCAAAAGATTTTTCCATATTCCACTGCTGCGCAATTTCATCGCAATCTTTCCAGTAGCCGACCGCAAGACCCGCTAAATATGCTGCCCCAAGAGCGGTTGTTTCATTCACTTGAGGACGCTCAACCGGAACGTTTAACACATCACTTTGGAACTGCATTAAGAAATTATTCTTAACTGCTCCTCCGTCCACACGCAATGTTTTTAATGTAATTCCAGAGTCCGCTTCCATCGCGCTTAATACATCTCTTGTTTGATAAGCTAATGATTCAAGCGTTGCACGAATAAAGTGTTCTTTTTTTGTACCGCGAGTTAATCCAAACATCGCCCCCCGTACATCGCTATCCCAATATGGCGTTCCAAGTCCTACGAAAGCTGGCACAATATATACGCCGTCTGTAGACTCTACGCGCGTTGCATAGTTTTCAGTTTCAGCCGCATTTTTAAACATTCTTAAACCGTCGCGAAGCCACTGAATAGCAGATCCTGCTACAAAAATACTGCCTTCAAGCGCATATTCTACTTTGCCGTTAATCCCCCATGCTAATGTAGTTAACAAACCGTGATCGGACTTAACTGCTTTTTCACCCGTATTCATGAGCATAAAGCAGCCTGTTCCATACGTGTTTTTCGCCATTCCTTTTTCATAGCACGCTTGTCCAAATAAAGCGGCTTGCTGATCCCCTGCTGCTCCAGCAATTGGAATATTTTTACCAAAGAAATGATAATCTACTGTATGAGCGTAGACTTCAGAAGAAGGCTTTACTTCTGGAAGCATGGATTTCGGTACCCCTAAGATATCTAGCAGTTCATCATCCCATTTTAAATCGTAGATATTGAACATAAGCGTGCGGGATGCGTTTGAGTAATCCGTTACATGCGCCTTTCCGCCTGATAGCTTCCAAATTAACCATGTATCAATTGTTCCGAATAACAATTCACCGTTTTCTGCTTTTTCACGTGCACCTTCTACGTTATCTAAAATCCACTTCACTTTTGTTCCAGAGAAGTATGCATCAATTAATAATCCCGTTTTGTCGCGGAACGTATCATTTAATCCTTTTGCTTTTAATTCTTCACAAATACCAGACGTTTGTCTAGACTGCCATACAATTGCGTTGTACACCGGCTTCCCTGTTGCTTTTTCCCATACTACTGCTGTTTCACGCTGATTGGTAATCCCAATTCCTTCGATTTGATCCGCATGAACACCTGACTCAGATAAACAAGATGCGATAACTGCTAGGATAGAACCCCAAATTTCACTTGCATTATGCTCTACCCAACCTGGTTTTGGAAAGTACTGTGTAAACTCTTTTTGAGCTACATGTACAACTTCACCTTTTTTATTAAATAACATTGCTCGTGAGCTTGTTGTTCCTTGGTCTAAAGATAAAATAAATTTTTCCATATCAATATCCCCTATTCTCTGTATAGTGTCGTTTCTTTATTGTACATAGTTAGATGGTAAAGCGCATTCATTTTTTCGGTACTACTGCTGATTGAATCTGTGCTGCCTTTTGTTTAGAAACAGCGTAGATAACTGCTAAAACAATCAGGGCTAGACTTAAAACAACCCATAAGCTGCTTGACATTTTATTTAAAAATGCCGCTTGGTAAAATACTGCCCCGATTGATCCGCCTACTAAAGGACCCACTACTGGCACCCAAGCATATTTCCAGTTCGAGCTGCCTTTGCCAGGTATCGGCAAGATAGCATGAGCAATACGAGGTCCTAAATCACGAGCCGGGTTGATGGCATAGCCTGTTGTTCCTCCTAATGATAAACCGATACTTACAATTAAAAATCCTACTACTAAAGGATTTAATCCATCTGTAAATTTATTTGCTCCAATTGCTAGGATTCCTACTACTAATACAAACGTTCCAATTGCCTCACTTAAAACGTTTGCAAATGGGTTAGCAATTGCTGGCCCCGTTGCGAATACACCTAATTTTGTACCAGCATCTTTTGTTTCTTTCCAGTGTGGAAGATAGTGTAAATATACAACTGTTGCACCAAGAATGGCTCCAATAAACTGAGCTAAAATGTACATTGGTACTTGTGACCACGGAAAATCCCCTGTAATAGCAAGCGCTACGGTTAACGCTGGATTTAAGTGTGCCCCACTCATATTACCAACCGCATATGCTGCCATTGCTACTGCCATTCCCCATCCCATTGTGATAACGATCCATCCTGAATTAGCAGCAAACGATTTTTTTAAATTGACGCCCGCACATACACCAGCGCCAAGGATAATTAAAATCATTGTTCCAATTATTTCTCCTAAGAATGCTTGCATATAAATAACCTCCCCTTTGTATGAAAACGATTAAAATAACAAGAAAATAAGAAAATCCACAATACATCCCCCTAATAAAATCATTAAAAGGCTATACCGTGGATCTCCTATTCTCCCTCACATCTATTAACTTATCTAGAAGTTTACTAGATGATGAAAGCGTTGTCAAACAATTTTTTTAAGTTGAAATACTCCACAGTTCTCTATTTGATGTTGTAACAGCGGAAGCCCCGGCTCCTAAAGCATTTCGAACTTCTTTTTCGGTTCGTATTAAACCTCCAGCTAACACTGGAATGCCTGTTTCAGCTTTGACTTCTTGGATTAAAGTGGGCACTATTCCAGGAAGAAGCTCAATATAATCGGGTTTTACTTTCTTCATTAACTCGTAGCTTTTCTTCAAAGCCGTGCTATCTAATAAAAAGACCCGTTGAATGGCATAAATCCCTCTTTGTTTAGCTTTTAAAATGACGTTTGTTCTTGTCGAAATAATTCCTGCAGGCTTAAACTCCTGACACAAAAAATCAACCGCATACTCATCGTGCTTTAAGCCATGAATTAAATCTAAATGAATAATTAGCTTCTTTTCATGCTTATGGACCTCTTTCATAATTCCTTTTAGCATGCCTACTTGATTGTCTAAAAGAACTCCGTACTCATAATTACTTACTAAAAACTTTTCCAATTGCTTCATATCTCGAACAGCGGGTAATACCGATTGTCCATGAAAACTCATGTTTTCCCCTCTTTTCCATGGTTAGTCCACAAAATTCATTATAATAGTTTTTATTATGGCAAAAGTTGAAATAAAAAACACCATGCATTTGCATGATGTTTTTAGAAAATACGTTATTTTTTATATTTAATATTGTAAACGTCATGGCGTCGGTCTTTTAATTGACGAACCGTTCCTGATTGACGCTGGCGGCGAAGAATTTCTAAATCTACGTCTCCAATAACTACCATTTCAATATTAGGATTACATTCTCCTACAATGCCGTCTCGTGCAAATTCAAAGTCAGAAGGTGCAAAAATAGCAGACTGAGCGTACTGAATGTCCATGTTTTCTGTTTCAGGCAGGTTTCCAACTGTACCTGCGATAACCGTATAAATTTGGTTTTCGATTGCGCGCGCCTGAGAGCAGTATCTTACGCGGAGATAGCCTTGACGGTCTTCCGTACAGAATGGTGTAAAAATGATATTTGCACCTTTATCTGTAGCAATACGAGCAAGCTCCGGAAATTCAATATCATAGCAAATTTGGATCGCAATTTTACCGCAATCTGTATCAAACACTTCAACTTTATCTCCTGGACTAATTCCCCACCATTTTCTTTCATTAGGTGTAATATGCACTTTGTACTGCTTTTCAATTGTTCCATCTCGGCGGAATAGATAGGCAATATTAAAAATATCTCCATTATCTTCTTCAACGAAGTGGGATCCTCCAATAATATTTACGTTATATTTAACCGCTAAGTTAGTGAATAGCTCAATGTACTCTTCCGTATATTCTGCTACGCGCTGAACCGCTTTGCTTGGAATCTTTTCATTCAAGAAAGACATTAGCTGAGTGGTGAAAATTTCCGGGAATACGCAGAAGTCGGCTTTTGCATCATAAGCAACATCTGTATAATATTCTACCTGTGTTGCAAACTCTTCAAATGAATTGATCTGTTTCATCATATACTGAACAACACAAATACGCACTGGGAATGATGTTTTAAAATGGCGTTTTGAGCGGCGAACGTAATCTACGTTGTTCCATTCCATCAAAGTTGCATACTTATTAGAAGCTAGATCATCAGGAAGATAACCAGGGTTTATACGCATAAGCGTAAATCCGTTCATTAGCTGAAAAGATAGCACTGGATCATAAATTTTATGATGAATAACTTGCTCTACATACTCTCTGGGCGACATTTCAGCTGAATGCTTATGGTAATTAGGAATTCTTCCTCCGATGATGATACTTTTCAGGTTCAATTCACGTGCTAAATCTTTACGCGCTTCATATAAGCGGCGTCCTATTTTCATGCCGCGATACTTTGGATGAACCATTACTTCAATTCCATACAGATTGTAGCCTTCCGGGTTATGATTTGTAATGTATCCTTCGTCTGTAATATCGTCCCACGTATGCTGATCATCGTACTCATCAAAGTTCACAATCAAGCTTGAACAAGATCCGATAATTTCCCCGTCGTACTCTGCACATATTTGTCCTTCTGGAAAAATGGCCAGATGACTTTCAAGCTGTTCTTTTTTCCACGGATCCATTCCGGGGAATGATAGCTTTTGAAGTGCTAAAATTTCATCTATATCGTCCGATTTGATGTTACGAATAATCATTTTTTTCTCAAATTTTGATAAATCTATTGTAGACATACGCTAAAACAACCCTTTCTCTCTCTTCATTAGGCAATTAGTTTCCCTATTTTTTATTATAATAAACATTATTAAAAATTCAAAAAATGAGGTTGAGACATAAAGAAATAAATACAATCTAAAGACGAACAAATGGATGCATTAGCTCGTATGAATAGCTTGTGACACCGCTGTTGATTTCCGTGCAACTGCTAGAAGGAACAAAACGGATGAAATCTACGTTCACCATAATAAAAAAACGAACCATGAATCAAACATGTTGATCAATGGTTCGTTTTTCACTTAGGCTAAAATACTTTTGTTTCAGCCTCATTTTCTATTTGCAAATATCTAATTTTATGGATGGTTTTTTATTGGGATAATTTTCAATAAATCCTGGCCCTAAAGAGACTTTAATGCCATTTATTTTATATACATTATAGCGTTCCCCGCGATTTAACGTACGAATCTTTATCCATTTTCCTTTTTCTTCTTTTAACAAAACCATCGGTGATTGAATCGTTACAAAACCAATTTGGCCTTTTGAGAGCTTTTTCGTTTTACAAAGATTCTGGGCCACTGGAGCACTGCTTACTTTGTATTTGTTTTTAACAGCGATTGAATCAAAACTTTGAGAATGAAATTGACCAATAACCACTTTTGTACCGGTTTGAACGCGGTCAAACAGCCAGCGTACCTCTTCATCATACATACGAATGCACCCTGAACTTGCGTAAGTCCCGATAGAACTTGGATTATTATTTCCATGAATAGCATACGTCGTTCCATATGTTCCGCGCGCATTTAATCCTAGCCAGCGATCACCTAGCGGATTCCTAGGATCTCCTCCCCGAATGTTGTCTTTATAATAAGGCCGGTTTTTAATTTTATTCACAATGCTAAAGGTACCCTCTGGTGTATAACTCATCTGCCTCCCTGTCGCAACTTTGAACGTCCTGACTAATTTTCCTCCATCATAAAAAGCAAGGGTGTTAGTAGATTTGTTAATAATAATAAGTTGATTTGACGCCGCAGACGCATTGCCTGTCAGACCCATCCCCGCGAGTAAAAAAACAAGCCCAACAAAAAAAACAGCCACCTTTTTCATTTATCGACTCCCCCAATTTCTCTTGTATCTATATAAGAAGAGTATAGGATGAAAGGCAAACCATCAGAACACTTTTTATCTTATAAGTCAAAATACAATAAAATCTTTCACGCACCCCTTTTTACTGACAAGAAGCAATAAATGTACATAACGAAAAACGGCCCTTTAAAGGGCCGTTTCATTTGTATTTAAAGCTTCACTTCAACTTTTGCATTTTTCTTAAGTTCTTCAACTTTTTTCTCCAATGCTTCTTGTTTCTTTTGTTGTTCAAGCTGCTGCTTAATTTGTGGCTTTACGTCTTCAAGCTTTGGCATTTGAGATTGTTCTTTACCGCCGCTTGCTTGACTTTGGCTTTGTTTTGCAAATTGATCGTAATAATCTTGAATTTCTTTATCTGTTACTTCTGGTGTTTGAATGTCTTTATCTACGTACTGCTGATATTTAATGCTGTCAGCCAGCTCAGACTTTAATTGTGATTGAGTTAGTCCTGCATCTTTTAAAGCCGCTTTAAACTGTTTATCTGTTTTGAACTGCTTTTTCGTTTCTTTTAACTTTTTATTTACTTCTTCATCAGTTGCTTTATAGCCTTTGTTTTCAGCTTCTTGCAATAGCAGCGTTTGCCCTACTAAATTGTCAATTGTTTGCTGCTTTACTTGTTTAGCTGCTTCTTTAGATGTTGGGTCTTGTCCCATTTGTTGATATTGGGCTTGTGATGAAGATAATGCCGCATTATATTCTTCACCAGAAACTTTTTTACCGTTTACAACCGCTACGGTTTTCTTCTCATCTACTTTTTGTTTATCTAATTTCTTCTGCATTTCTTTTGCTTGCTTTTCCTGCTTTTCCTGAGCCTCTTTTTGCTTCTCAGTTTGTGCAGTTTTCTGATCATCACTTTTTGATTGCTTTGCATCATCGTTTGAACCGCATGCTGTTAAAGCTGCAGCAATTACCCCAATGAGCAATGTATACATCAGTTTTTTCATGATTAATCTCCTTTCATAATCCCAAACGATTATTAGCTATTCGAAAAAATCATCTAGGGGGCATTGTATATGATATAGGCGTAAAAAGAAACCATTTAGGCTAATTTTAAACATATGTAATAAGATTGAAACGTTCTGTAATCTTATGAAAGGTAAATGCTCTTCTTTATACGGCCTGTCTAATCATAACATTATTTAGTATGATTTACATAATTTACAGTACGTTATACATCTGTATTATTTCAATTTATTTGTTATATGAAAAGCAATAGTATTTGATTTCATGTTTCTCTAAGAACTTTATACGAATTTAACGATATCACAAGTTCTTTTTTTATCCAATTGAAAGCCAAAATTCATTAAAAAAAGAAAAAAGCATGGGATAATCATGCTTTTTTCTTTTCAATTTATGTATGAATTATAAAACGATTCATACGAATACGTAATCAAATTGTTTTCTTTTGCAAAACACTCAATGGAAACAGGAAATAAGAACCCGTATTTTTTTAAAATTGCAATATTTTTTTCGAATTGCTCGCAGTCGCTTTCTTCAATCGGCCGATGCTGGATCGCTTCAATCACGGCAATTATTGTCTGAAGGCTACTAATGACTTGCAATGCTTCATCGAGTAAGCCATTATATAAATGGTCTGTACAATAATCTGGGTTCAATAATTCATCAGGATTAAGCTTATCTACAGATACATACCGAGGTAACAAGTCATAACGAAGCTGTTCAGTCAACTCTTCTATGTAATTCTCCATTTCTGGCGGAGCTGCTTGGGCAATTTTCATGGTTACCCCCCCTTTTTTCTCTTAACTTATGTCTCTTTATTTAGCATAACATAAACATAAAACGAGAACTTCAGGTAGTTATTTCCTCCTAATTATTTACAAGTTCTTTTAAAAGATTAAAGGATATTTACTAGTATGTAAGGAAGGGATTAAATATGAGTATACACGGCCAATGGCTAGAAGATAAAATCGCAAAAAATGATGCAGGGCAAACAATTGAAGATTATTTAAAAACGAAATGGCGTATTCCTAAAAAAACGCTGCATCAGTTTCGGATGAAGAAAAATGTGCTTATAAACGGCGAGCCTTTACCATGGAGAAACACTCTTAAGGAACATGATAAAATGTCACTTCCTTTTTTTGAAGCAGAGCCTAATGAAATAACACCTTACAATGTTGATATAGAGATTTTGTTTGAAGATGAGCACGTACTAATCGTAAACAAACCAATCAACCTAGATACTCACCCTTCATCAGAACAAGACCAAAAAACTCTTTTAAATGCTGTAGCTGCTTATTTTCAAAAAATAGGCCTCAAAACAAAGCCTAGACACGTTCACCGTTTGGACAGCGATACATCAGGTGCTATCTTATTCACGAAGCATTTTGTAGCAAGCTCTGTGTTTGATCAGCTGCTGGCTGAACGTAAAATTAATCGGACTTATATTGCCATCGTCCAAGGAATCATAAAAAAAGAGGACGGAATCATCAATGAACCCATTGGACGCGATCGTCATCACGCTACAAGAAGAAGAGTATCTAGAACGGGACAAGCTGCCAAAACACGTTATCGGGTGTTAAAACGCAATACGGCGAAAAACGAAACGCTTATTGAACTTTCGCTCGAAACCGGACGCACTCACCAAATTCGTGTTCATATGAGTCACATCGGCTATCCATTACTTGGTGATACTCTTTATGGAGGAAAGAGATTAAAAGAACAGCAGCAAGCTTTACATGCCACTAAGCTTTCTTTTATACACCCGTTTACACGTCAGCGCGTATCAGCTGTTGCACCTCTAACTCAGCAAGTCTTTTCGCCTTACAGCAAGTTGTTTTCTTATTAAACATAAAAGAGAGGTTAAGACACAACCAGCTAAGGGCAAACAAATAGAAGAAGTGCGCTGAACCGCTTGAGATACCTACATGAAACCTGCGTTCACCATATCAATAAAAAAATCCGAACGAGTTGAATTCTTTATCAAGAATCTCAATTCATCGTTCGGATTTTCCTTTAACTAAAATACTTTTGTCCTAGCCTCTTTTTTTCTATTGAATTTTAAATTGACGAATCAAGTTCGCCAATTCTTCACTAATCTCTTGCAGATGTTCCGCTGATTGAGAAACAGTAGAAATAGCTCTAATTTGTTCTTCTGTGGAAGCGGTAATCTCTTCAGTTCCTGCTGCTGATTGCTGTGCAATGGCTGCTATGCTTTGAATTGCCGCTACCACGTCTTCCTTATGCTCATCGATACTGTCCATGCTGCTTGTCACATGTTCGACAGCCGCCGCCACTTGTTCAATCGTAGTTGCAATTTCATGAAAAGCTCGTTCTGTATCTCCTACCACAAAGTCTTGAGACTTTGAAAGCTCTTCTGTACGGTTGCATTCTTCACGCGCAGCAGCGACTTCACCTTGAATCACTGCAATCGTATGACGAACTTGTTCAGTGGCCTGAGAGGACTGTTCAGCAAGTTTTCGCACTTCTTCAGCTACTACCGCAAATCCTTTGCCATGTTCTCCTGCACGAGCTGCTTCAATACTAGCATTTAATGCAAGTAAATTTGTCTGATCTGAAATACTATTAATCGTGAAAATAATAGATTCAATTTTTTTCATCTTATTTGTTAACTCTTCCATTACAGCTTGAACAGCGTGAATCGTTTGAGACGATTCAGTGGTTTGGCTGCGAAGGAGCTGCATCTGTTTTAAACCTTTTTCATTGATGCTTACAGCTTCAATCGTCATTTTATTAATCTGTGCATTTTGTTCAATGACTTCTTCAATTTGCGAAGATAAACTCATCGTTTTATGATTAGTAGAGTCAGCGTCAGAAGCTTGCTGCGTGGCACCGCTGGCAATCTCATGGATAGCCCGGCCGATTTCTTCACTGGATGCAGTTGCTTCTTCAGATACGGCACTCAAGTCTTCAACAGACGTTTTTACTGTCTCAACAGATGTCTGAACCGTGCCAATCAATGTTTTCATTTTGGCTACCATATCATTAAATAAATGAGTAAGCTCACCAATTTCATCTTTTGACTTCGTCTTCACCTGAACCGTTAAATCGCCAGCTGTTACTTTGGCTACTTCATTTTTCAAGCGGCGAATCGGATTAGTAATAATTCTTGAGAAAAAGATGGTTAACACCACTGATAATAAGATGCCAATTAACGCAATCCAGACAATAACAGTCAGTAAATGATGAGCGCTTGAGAGCATTTCATTATAAATAAAGGCATTTCCTATCTTCCAATTCGTCCCTTCGAGAGTATCATATGCCATCACTCTCTCTTCACCTTGAAAGGTATACTTCATGAAATCTCTATTCCGGTCTGCTTCGTACATTTTTTTCATAAATGGCTGATTCATCAAATTTTTCCCAGCTTCTGTTGGATGAACGAGCGCTGTGCCATTTTGATCAAATAAAAATGCATACCCACCGTGATTTACTTCTGCTTTACCTACAATGTTTTTTAATGCATCTAAGTCTAAATCAGTAGCTATAACGCCCAGCACATTTTTAGTATCTGGATCTAAAATAGCCTTTGCAATTGTCACGACCGTCTTTTTTGTTGCTGCATCTTCATATGGATCCGTATAAATAACCTCATTAGGTGATTCTACTGCTTGTTTGTACCATACCCTTGAAGTCGGATCATAGTTTGAACCAAACTCTTGTTTAGGAACAGAATACATTCCTTTATTTTTAGTGCCTATGTATTCAAGTGCTAGGTTTGGATACTTTTCTTTAAACTGCGTAAACTCTTTTTGAACTGTGTTCCATGTAAAATACGGATTTTTCTCTTGGTTTGTTTGATCTCCTTCCTGCTTAACAAAATTAACAATTACATCGTTTTCACTATACGTTAGCAAAGAACGACTATACATGTCTAAGTACGTATGAATGGTTTCTTTTAACTCTTTCACTTGACTTTGAGACTGAATTTCTACATCTTTTTCTATTTGCGTTTTGGTAAATTGATAAACAGCCCCTGAAACAACTAATAATAAAATAGCTATAAAAATACTAAAAAATACTACGAGCTTTGCACTTAACCTCTTCATTCCCTCACCCTTCTACAAAAATCTTTATATTACTAATAACGGCTTTTCATTTTCATTTTTGAAGAAGTTTTTGTGATTTATTTCAAATTCCCGCAAAATAAAACCAGCGCATCCTTTCATAACGAAAGAACGTGCTGGTCTTATTTTTGTTTTTCGTATGCATCAGGTTCAATATGAACAAGCGTATCTTTAATTTGATGCTCATCGTTCATTATATGTTCAATTTGATCAGCAATTTCATGGCTTTTGATAACATTTAAATGGGGATCTACTTTAACAGTTACATCAATCACGACTTGATTACCAAGCTTGCGCGCTTTCACATCTTCTACTTCTTTTACACCTTCTACAAGCTCGATGCTTTCTTTGTAGTGCCCTAACTTTTCTTCATCAAATCCGTCCGTTAAAGAATGAGCCGCTTCTTTAAAAATCTCAATGGCTGTTTTACAAATAATAATTCCCACAGCAAAAGCAGCTACCACGTCCAGCCAGGGCAGGCCGAATTGTGAGCCGAAAATTCCCACGACAGCCCCTATACTCACAAGTGCATCAGACAAATTATCTTTAGCAACCGCATATAAAGACTGGCTATCAAGTTTTTTAGCAAGCTTAATATTATATCGGTAGACACCACCCATAACAGCAGCCGCTCCAAGACCTACCCAAGCAGCCAGTAAATTAGGCGCTTCAGATTTGTCCATAAATAATGACTGACCCGCATCGACCAATACTTCTAGTCCGATTACCATCATGATAAAAGAAGCAATAAGTGAAGAGATATGTTCCGCTCTGGAATGTCCATAGGGATGATCATTATCGCGAGGTTTTTTAGAGATTTTTAAGCCGACTAAGACGGCAATTGATGCAATAATATCTGTAACATTATTAAGACCGTCGGCTTTTAATGCAGAGGAAGCGGTGACACCCGCAATGATAAGTTTACATGTCGATAAAAAGATATATGATAAGATACTAACCCAAGCGCCTTTTTGGGCTTGCTCATAGTAGTTCTCCATCCCTTCCACTCCTTTATTCAAAATAAGCAAACTTAGTGTAACAAATGGATTTCGTGTGGGTCTATAGAAACATTATTGGCTGCTAACATACAAATAGAGAATGTTAAACTCTTTAGCTTTCTGCAAAACAAGTTGCCTTTACTCAACACTTTAAACGTTTAAGATCTTTCTAAATGTGGCACTTCATGTAGAAGGACATTTTTTTAAATCGCCCTGTAAAATTGTTTACTATTTTTTAAAGGGTGTGATTTTTATCACAGCTGAAGCAATTTATTCTTGTTACACTAACATTGTGAAAAACATCACAAAATAAAATTCAAAGGATGATACAAATGAAAACACAATTTACACCAAAAACACGAAAAGTTGCCGTTATCGGAACTGGTTTTGTGGGCTCAAGCTACGCTTTTTCAATGGTGAATCAAGGTATTGCCAATGAATTAGTGTTAATCGATATGAACAAAGAAAAAGCAGAAGGTGAAGCACGTGATATCAATCATGGAATGCCATTTGCCACACCGATGAAAATCTGGGCTGGAGATTATAAAGACTGTGCTGACGCTGATTTAGTAGTTATTACAGCGGGCGCTAATCAAGCTCCAGGGGAAACACGCTTAGATCTAGTTGAAAAAAACGTTAAAATTTTTGAATGCATTGTAAAAGATATTATGAACAGCGGATTTGACGGCATCATTTTAGTGGCAACAAATCCAGTTGATATTCTCGCACACGTTACACAAAAAGTATCAGGATTACCAAACGAACGGGTAATTGGTTCAGGAACGATTCTTGACACAGCTCGCTTCCGCTACTTGTTAAGCGACTATTTCGAAGTAGATTCTCGCAACGTCCACGCTTATATTATGGGGGAACATGGAGATACGGAATTTCCTGTTTGGAGCCACGCGCAAATTGGCGGTGTGAAGCTCGAACATTTTATCAATACTGCCGCTATTGAAAAAGAACCCGATATGCAGCATCTATTCGAACAAACCCGCGATGCGGCTTACCATATTATTAATCGAAAAGGAGCGACTTATTACGGAATTGCAATGGGGCTTGTACGCATTACCAAGGCTATTTTAGATGATGAAAATTCTATTTTAACAGTATCTGCTTTATTAGAAGGACAATACGGTATTTCTGATGTGTATATCGGCGTACCAGCTATCATTAATAAAAACGGCGTGCGTCAAATTATTGAATTGAATTTAACCCCTCACGAACAGCAGCAGCTCGAGCACTCTGCTAGCATTCTTAAGCAAACTCGCGACAGAGCTTTTGTGTAACATCTAAAGATTTTTGCGGGGGACTCCCCCGCTCCCTTGTTTTAAATATGTAGTAGAGGTGTATGAATATGACGTGGACTCAGGTATATAATCCGTTAGATAATATTTGGCTTTCTGCACTAATTGCACTCATCCCCATTATCTTTTTCTTTATTGCTTTAACTCTTTTGAAATTAAAAGGACATATTGCTGCTGGTATTACAGTGCTTCTTGCTATGATTATTGCTATTTATTTTTATGATATGCCTGCCTCAATGATCTTAGGAGCCACAGGCTATGGGTTTCTGTATGCACTTTGGCCCATCAGCTATATTATTATCGGAGCGGTGTTCTTATACAAGCTAACTGTCAAAAGCGGACAGTTTACTACCATCAGACAATCTATTATTTCAATAACCGACGACCCCCGCTTGCAAATGCTGCTTGTTGCTTTTTCCTTTAATGCTTTTTTAGAAGGGGCAGCGGGATTTGGAGCTCCAATTGCCATTACAGCAGCGCTTCTAGTTGGACTTGGGTTCAAACCGTTAAAAGCAGCGGCGCTATGTTTAATTGCTAATACAGCTTCAGGAGCGTTTGGCGCCATGGGGATTCCTGTTATTGTCGCAGGACAAGTATCTGGCATAGATCCAAAAGAAATTGCTCATTTTCTTGGCACGCAGCTTCCGATTATTTCTTTTCTTATCCCTTTTTTACTTGTCTTTATTATGGATGGGATAAAAGGATTAAAAGACGTATGGAAAGCAACGAGCATCACAGCCGTTTCCTATGCACTGACACAGTATTTAACTGTTACATACATCGGCCCTGAACTTCCAAATATCACATCTTCTATTGTGAGTTTACTTGCTCTTGCTTTTTATATTAAACGAACAAGCCCGGCAGCGGCTAAAAGCTTCAGCCTGTCACCAAAACAGATTTTAAAGGCTTGGTCTCCTTTTATTCTATTAACGATACTCGTTACGGCTTGGAGCATTTCTTTTGTCAAAACAATGCTTGAACATATGAACCTGCTTATTAACGTCCCATTTTTACACAATCACGTAATTAAAGCAGCGCCTTTAGTAAAAGATCCTACGCCTTACGCTGCTATCTTAAAAATAGACGTATTTGCAGCAACAGGTACAGCAATTCTTATTGCTTGTATCCTTTCAGTTTTCTTGCTTAACATATCGCCAAAAGTGGCATGGACCACTCTTTTAGAAACCGTAAAAGAATTATCAAGGCCTATTATTACTATTATGATGGTCATTGCTTTTGCTTTTATTTCAAATTACTCAGGACAGTCTTCTACACTTGGATTGGCGCTCGCTACATCAGCTGCTTATTTTCCATTTTTATCCCCATTTCTTGGCTGGATCGGCGTATTTCTAACGGGGTCTGTCGTATCAAATAATGCGCTGTTCGGCAACTTGCAGCTAACTACAGCTCAGCAAATTAATGTCTTGCCGGTTATTCTCGTAGCGGCCAATACTGCCGGCGGCGTGATGGCTAAAATGCTTTCTCCTCAATCAATTGCTGTCGCTGCCGGAGCAGTGGGACTGGCTGGAAAAGAAGGTGAACTGTTTAAATACACGCTCAAATACAGCATGGGATTTTTGATAATAGGAGGATTTGTTACCTTTTTATTGGCGTGGTGGTTATGATAAAAAAGCGCTAAAAAACTGTTATTACCGTGTTTCTTTCATTTAAACAAACGTTTGATTATATAAAAAAGTCCCCAGTTAGCACTGGGGGTTTTTTTATTCTGAAATAAGTAAACCTATATTGCCGAATTGTTTTCCTTTATCTAATCGTTCGCAAGCTGCAACTGCCTCTGACAGCGGATAGAATCGATCGACGATTGGTTTAATTTGATGTTTCTCTATAAAATCCATCATGTCCACGAATTCTTCCTGACTTCCCATAGACGTACCAAGTATGTTGAATTGAGGATAAAAAATGGTTCTTAGAGGTAATTCAACTTCATTTCCAGAACTTGCGCCAAAATTAACAATTCTTCCATTTGGCTTTAATATTTCAAAATAAGTAGGAAATAAAGCTGCCCCCACACTATCAAGTATGATATCTACTTTTCTATTGTTGGTTTCTTCTTTTAAGTTGCTTCCGCTATCTAATGCATAATTCGCTCCATGCTTTAGAGCTTGCTTTCTTTTTTCACCACTTCTAGAAGTGACTGTTACGTTAGCTCCGATAGCTTTTGCGAATAACAATCCATAGGTCGCGACTCCGCTTCCTATACCGGGAATAAGGAGGTGCTCTCCTTTTTTTAATTGGCCTTTTGTAAATAGAGCTCTATAAGCAGTTAAAGCGGATAGTGAAAGAACCCCCGCCTGTTTCCAAGATAGATAAGATGGCTTTTGTACAACGTTATTTGCTTGTATGATTACATACTCTGCAAATGTTCCATGTGATGGACCGCCTAAAATTTTAGGTGTAAGTGGAACGTGTTCTACACAATCCCACTCTAGACTCGGATTAACAATTACTTCCATTCCTTTTTTTAAACCTTTTATGCCTTCTCCCAATTCCTCTATAATGCCTGCACCGTCTGAACCGGGAATAATCGGCTTATCTCCTTTACCTCGATTTTTCATAACGAACAAGTCTCTCCGGTTTAAACCTGCTGTTTTTAACCTTATTTTTATTTCTCCCCTTTGAGGGTGCATCTCCTGAAGGTCTCTGTACTTCATGCCTGCTATTCCACTTTTTTCACTATGTATAATGCCTTTCATCCTTTCGCCTCCTCTTAATCTACTTAATCTACCCTACTAAAAAGCTGTAAATGGCAAAAGAAATATGCCTAAAAAAAGGAAAAAACAGTTTTCACATTCACTTTTTCACCGTTTTATCTTTATTTTTCTGTATCGTAAAGGTATTAAGCTTCTTTTATTACATTTTCGTTACAAACAATATTTTTGTAATAAAAAGATTAAAAAGTAGAAAGAAACGCCTGAAAATGTTAATAAATCAACCTTTAACTGGTAATTCTCTTACTATACCTAGTTTAGAAACTAGTAAAAAACTAAAAAAAATTAAGAAAAAAAGCCAAAACACTTTCTTTTGTTACAGATTTATTGTAATATAAATGTAACAAAAGAAATATAAAACACATAATTGTTACATAAATAAGGTTAATTAATTAGGAGTGAGTTAGAAATGAAAAAAATTGGACTAGTTTTATCATCAATCGCTATTTTCTTTACACTAAGCACTGGAGTTACAGCACAAACAACATCTACAACATTAACGGATGCAAATGCTGTCAAAATTGCAGCTAGTGCCAGCAATCATTTCTGGAGTGCTCTGCACGGTTATAAAAACAAACAATGTACAGAACGTACATTTGAATATAAAGGAACTGAGTACGTGTATCTTTGCCCTGAATTTGATACAAAAGCTGAGCTATCTAGCTACTTATCTGAGACATTTACAAATAGTGCAGTAGAAAAAGGATTAACAAATTACGGCTATATCACATATAACGGCAAACTTGCACACCCAATCGGCGACGGATTCAGCATGTTAGAGTGGTCAAAAGCAAAAACAAAGCTTGTGTATCAAACAGCAACAGTTCGCTCTTATGAATTCACAGTTCCAACTGTAGATGGCGGCAGCGTAAAACGAACTGTCACATTCTATAAATCTAATTCTCAGTGGAAAGTAAATAAATTTGACGCTGTTCAATAATAAAAAAAGCAGGCCTGCTTGAGCAGACCTGCTTTTTTCTTTTTGATCGATAACATAAATAAAACTTCTACTTACAGCGCTCTAATAGCTGTAAATAGAAGTTGAGATCACAAGTTTAAGTAAATCAGATTTTGTCGAATCCTGTAGAAACAGTGATAAGTTACGTTTTATATTACAGGCTAAATTGCTTATTGTCAACATAATTCAGCAAAAAGATAGGGCAATATATTCAGAGCATAATAAAGACATTAACTTGGATTTTGTTCATGTTCCTCTGGGTTATCATGTACAGGATGAGCGCCTGGAAATAATCTCTGCGCTTTTTCATGAAGATTTTTGTTTTCATAATTAAATGCGCTATACGTTCGCTGCCCTTCTTCCCATGAAGTAGATTTCCCCAGTTTTTGATTAACAGGAGAGCCGAAAGGCCCGTCTGGAAATTCTTCAGCGGTTATATACTCATGGCTTTTTTCTACTGTAGAGAAATCATCATACGATGGTTGTTTGTCTTCTTTCAATGATTTCACCCCTTCTTTCTAGAAGATTTTCTACTAGTATGCACACTTCTTTGTAAAAAACCCTCTTAAATTAGTCTAAATCAGGGTATGATAACTATACATTTATTTTTAAAAGGAGTTGAACAGCTTGGAACCTAGACCTCAGAAAGGAACTTTTTTCCGAGAAAAAATCTTAAATAATAAATTTGTTGTATATACAATTATTATTTTTATTCTCAGCATGACTATTTTTTCGTTATCAAAAATCGGATTTATTTTAATTCCTATCTCTATTTTTATTAAAACAATCGCATTGCCAATTATCCTAGCAGGAATTTGCTTTTATTTATTTAATCCGCTTGTTGACTTTTTAGAACGAAAAGGTGTAAAACGAATTATTTCCATTCTTGTTTTATATATAGTGATTATCGGCGCATTAGCCATTATTATTTCATCGGTTATCCCGCCTCTAAAAAATCAAGTTGACCGTCTTATTGATAATATCCCAGAGCTGACGCATGACGTTCAGCATGCGGTGACTAATCTTTCGAATAACCGATATGTCGAACAGGGTCTTCAGTCGGCTAACACGGACCTAGATAAGATTTCAAAAGATGCATCAAAACACTTGAGTAAATATGTTTCTGGATTTTCAAGCGGTATTGTGAACTTTGTCGGCACCATTACAGAAATTATATTATCGGTTGCCGTTTTACCCTTTATTCTTTTCTACTTATTAAAAGATGGGAAAAACTTGCCTAATTACATTGTAAAACTGCTTCCAAACCGCTCTCGTTCTGAAGCTAAATTCATTTTAGCCGACATGAACCACGCATTAAGCGCATATATTCGCGGGCAAATTTTTGTTGCGATTTGTATAGGTGTACTGCTTTTCATTGGCTATCTGATTATTGGGTTAGATTATGCATTACTTCTAGCGATTATCGCCATGGTAACCAATGTTGTCCCATACCTTGGTCCTATTATCGCCATTATTCCAGCCATTATTATTGCATTTATTACGTCTCCTTTCATGCTTGTAAAACTAGCCATTGTCTGGGCAGTTGTTCAATTGCTTGAAGGTAAAGTAATATCTCCGCAAATTATGGGAAGAAGCCTAGACATTCACCCGATTACGGTCATTTTTGTCATTCTAACCGCCGGAAACTTATTCGGAATCATCGGTATTATTTTAGCCGTTCCTGGATATGCCGTTTTAAAAGTTATTATTACGCATATTTATCAATTCATCCGTTTGAATTCTACTATGTATCCAGATAAAAAAGCATAATAAAAAGCCCATCGATTTTCAATGGGCTTAACTTTTTACTTTTGTTCTTCTTCGTCTTCACGATCAAACCAAAGGAGCTCTTGATCATCTTCATCTCCATTATAGTTGATGAGAATTTCTTCCCCTGCTTGGATATCCGTATATGCATAAAAATCAAAGGTATGATTGTCAAAATTAATTTCATACGTAGCATTTGGTGTATACGAGTGATTAAACAGCATACCGTATCCCAAAAGAATAGCCGTATGATTCACTCCATATTCAAAAGCATAATCCGCTAGTGTTGTTTTCTCAATAAAATCATGCTCTTTATTAGGATAAGCGATTACGGGAGCTTCGTGAATAAGCGTTCCTTTTTTAATATCTTGCTTAGCAAATACACCTCTATTAAATTCTCCGTCGCTTATCGTAGACTTTTTTATTTCGATCATATTCGTCACCTATATATTCTTTCCTCTAAGATTTTCTTCTTCCCTAAGCTTGACAGTTTCTAATGGGGAAATCAACTGTTTTTCATAACCACTTGAATATAAACTGAAGGAACGCATATCATGCGCGCTTGTGTAAGCACTTACCTTAGTAGGAACATGCGATGTGGTTTTATTTTAGACATGGAGTCGCAATGATTTGGTTAGCTCTTGTTATTTATACGTTTTCATCTATTACTAAATGGGGGAACAAAAAACAAATAAGAAATAAAGTGGAGGTCTAACAGAAGCATACGTTTTCTTACCTATTATTTTTAAACAAAATGGGCTGGGAGGAGCAGTATTTATGAAACGAATCATTGACTCGCATATTCACCTCGATCAATATGAACCGAAAAGATGGAAAGACATAATAGAGAAGGATCGTTCGTTACAAGCGCTTATTTCTGTATCTTCTACATTACACTCTTGCCAACTTAATCAAAAAATCAGCAAGTTATATTCCTGCGTGAAACCCGCCTACGGATTTCACCCTGAACAAATGCTGCCTTCTCCAAATGAATTAGCGGAGCTGTTTGCTTGGATCGATCAAAACAATGAAGAAATGATCGCTGTTGGTGAGGTTGGTCTACCTTATTACTTAAGGCAGACATACCCTCTTTCTCTAGAGCCCTATTTGGAGCTGCTTGAAGCTTTTATTATTCATTCAAAAAAGTGGAGAAAGCCGTTAATTCTGCATGCTGTATATGAAGATGCTGAAATTGTGTGTGACTTACTAGAAAAACATTCCGTGTCTAAAGCTCACTTCCACTGGTTCAAAGGAGCTAAACAAACCGTTGAACGAATGAAAAACAACGGTTACTATATTTCAGTTACACCCGATATTGTATATAAGCCTAAAATCCAAGCGCTTGCCATGGAATACCCTCTTGACTACTTGATGGTCGAAACAGATGGTCCGTGGCCATTTGAAGGACCTTTTCAAAACCAGACAACGGTTCCATCAATGATACATCAGTCCGTTGAGGAAATAGCACGTCTCAAAGGAGTTTCTGGAACGGAAGCATATGATTTTTTATATCAAAATACGTCTTGTTTTTATAATCTCTCCACATAAAAGGCCTTTCCCTAAGGAAAGGCCTTTTATATCTAAATTCGTTTCACAAGTTTTACGATCAGCACAATCACTGCAATGACAAGAAGAATGTGAATGATGCCGCCGCCAATATGAAAAACTAATCCTAATAACCAAAAAATAAATAAAAGTCCAATAATCGTCCACAACATAATTTTTTCTCCTTTTTTTATATGTAGTATTTGTTATAATTTTATATTTCCCTAAATGTGCATAAATAAACGCATTTCATATACATCTTTTCGCTAAAGAAGGTTCACATAATGTACAAAAAGTACTCATGTTCTCTGTGGTAAAATAAGTATGTAATCTTATTTCATTTAAACTATAGCGGAGATGATTAACTATGACGTGGATTGTACTACTTTCCATTATTCTTGTAAGTGCGCTCAAAATATTAGTAACGTGTCTTCCAACTCCAGTGGTCAAATGGCTTATGACTAAATTTCAATTACATCCAACACTTGATGACCAAAGCGTTACTGTCACAGTTGATGGGAAACATTTAGAAGGCAAAAATAAAATGCAAATGATTGATTATTTTAATAAAGCAACATTTTTAAAACAATATTATGTCCATGAAGGAAATAAGGACTATTATAAGCACCTAGAAGACAGTGAAACTCCACTGGTTATCGATACGAAAAAAGGAAAAAAAGATGTTCGATTATGCGTATACAGTTATGATGATCATGTCGATGTCGTAAAACAGTATAAAAACAAAATTATTGCTTACAGCCTGCTGTCTGATCACCTTCAAAAGCAGTCCATAACAGCTGACCTAGCTTAAACCAGTCGCCTATAAGGCGGCTTTTTTAGTTTTAGTTTGAAGCTATCTTATTTAAAAATACCAAACTTTAACATTAAATCTAGTGCTATAATATAAATTAATATAATTTTCTAACTTTTTAAGAGGTGATGGATAATGCTTTCTTTGTTAGGGTTTGGAATGATTGCGACTTTTCTATTTCTTGTCATTAGTAAACGCTTGTCCGTGGTTGTTGCTTTTATTTTTGTCGCTATCCTCTTTGGTATAATTGGAGGTTTTAGTGCCGATATGGGCGATATGATGATGAAGGGTATTTTAAAAGTAGCTCCTACGGCCATTATGATCGTTTTTGCTATTTTATATTTTGGACTAATGATTGACGTCGGTTTATTTGATCCTATGATTTCTCGTATCCTAAACATTGTGAAAGGCGATCCTTTAAAAGTCGTAATGGCAACTGCCGTTATTACAATGCTTGTTGGCTTGGACGGAGACGGCTCTTCTACATTTTTAATTACAGTTTCCGCCTTGCTTCCTTTGTACACAAAACTGGGAATGAACCGACTAATACTGGCTTGTGTTATTAGTTTAAGCGCAGGTGTTATGAATATGATTCCTTGGGGAGGTCCTCTCGTAAGAGCCGCAGCAAGTTTGCAATTAGAAGTATCAGATCTATTTAACCCTCTTATTCCAGCTATGGCAGCGGGATTGATGTGGACTTTATTTTCAGCATACTTACTCGGAAAGAGAGAGAAAGCGCGCTTAGGCACCATTCATTTAAAAGGTTCATCAATGGCTTTTGCTGAACAGCTTTCAGTTCATGAAACCCCTGGGAAGCCACCTAGACTCTTTTGGTTTAATGCCTTATTGACACTGTGCTTAATGACTATCTTGGTCGTAGACATACTCCCTATTCCTATTTTATTTGCTATTGCTTTTGCCATTGCTTTATTTGTTAATTTTCCTCACCCAAAAGAACAGCAGGAAAGAATCTTAAGTCATGCAAACAGCTTTGTAATGGTTAGTACGTTGGTTTTTGCAGCCGGAATCTTTACAGGCGTTTTTACAGAAACAAAAATGATGGATGCCATGGCTAATACCATTGTCAGCCTCACTCCTGAATGGCTGGGATCTCACCTTCCCTTAGTTGTAGCAATAACGAGCCTTCCTCTCAGCTTTGTATTTTCACCTGATGCTTATTACTTTGGCATTTTACCTGTTATTAGCCATACAGCAGCTAATTTTGGTGTAGACCCTGTAGAAATAGGACGAGCAGCTTTATTGGGACATTCCACAACTGGGTTTCCCCTATCTCCTTTAGTACCCGCTACTTTCATTCTGATTGGGCTGGTTGAAGTAGATTTCGGGGAGCATCAAAAGTTTCTTTTCAAGTGGGCCTTTGGGACAACTATTGTGATGACAATTACAGCCATTTTAACGAATGCTATTTCCCTTTAGACTCTATCATAAAAAAGGAAGCCGACTACCATAAGGCAATCGGCTCACACATGTAGGATATTGATTTAACACTAACAAAGTACAACACAACACTAGTAATTATATAATATATTTCATTATTTTGAAAGCGATTTCATAGATATTTTTAAAAATATTTTGTTATTTGTTTTTCATAGAAAAAAACCACGTTTCAGCCAATTCGAAACGTGGTTTTTTTCTGTAAGGACTTGCCCTACAGGCTATAAATGTAAGTACGCTCATTATAGCATGAGCTCTTATCTAGATTCTATGGTAATTACTGTATAATATCGTTACATTACGACCGGTTGTATTTTTCTGTCCATGTGCAGCGTATTCCATGGCTCATCCTGTTCAGCAAGCCTTTCGATAAAATCTTGTGAAGTCCAGAATGGAATAGCCCCCGGTAAAAAAGGATGAGTATGCAGATACAACGTGTCATAAAAATGACTTTGAGCAAATTGTTCCACTGCTTTTAACAGCTGCTGTCCAATGCCTAGACGCCGGTATGCTGGATCGACATAGCATTTTACAATCTCGGCTGCAGTTTTATGTTCATATCGCTTTTTTAATGCATGAAACCTTCCATCGTAAGCGTATAAACCCATTGTTCCAATTACTTGTTGATTTTCCGTGACAGCTGCAAAAAAAGCAGCGCCTTTCGCTTGAACATAATATTCATTAAAATGAAGCAAATCCACAGGAAGCTGATTTTTTTCCATCATAGGAAATAGCTCATTCCGCATATTCATGACAAACTGACTCACTTCAGCATCCTTTTCTGTTACTTCTTTAATTTGATACATTTGTACTTCTTGCACGTTTACTGTCACATCCTTTTATCTATCATTGTATACTTTCTCTTTTTCCTATAGGAACAACACAATATTGACTATAGCGTTACGTCTAAATGCTGAGTCAGCATATAATACTCGCTTGGATTTGTGGTCCAGTTTTTCACTTTTTGATTATAAGCAACAACAATGTTTGGATGTACAATCGATGATGTCAGCATTTCCTCATTAATCAAAGCGGTTGCTTGCTTAGCTAACTGATCTCGCTTTGCGTCATCTATGGTTAAATTTAACTGATGAATCATTTTTGTTAGCTTATCATTATCAATCCGGCTGGCATTTAAACCACCGCCCGGCAAATAGTTCGTACTTAAATAATAGCTTGCATCTCCTCTAGGTGCAGTGATAAGACTGTACAGTGCTAAATCCCAATCGTCTTTTGCCATTACATATTCATCGCTGTCCTCAACGAGATGAATCTTAATAGTAATTCCTAACTCTTTCGCATTAGACTGTATAAGCTGAGCAATCAAAGGAAGTTCCGGCAGAGAGCTGTATGTGACAAGAGAGAGCGATAATGGCTTTCCATTTTTGATTGTTTTGCCATTTTTAATTTGATAGCCTGCTTTCTCTAAATATTTTTTAGCAGATGGCATACCTCTTTGCTCATTAGCATTATTATCAGCAAAAGGAAATTGGGGTAAAAATGGACCTCGAGCTGCTGCCGCTTGATTGTTCATGATGCTGCTGACAATTTCTTTTCGGTTCAGTAAGGTATCGATAGCTTTTCTTACATTTTCGTCTTTTAATGCGTCATTGGTTTGATTATAAAGTAATAAATGTGTACGCACACTAGGTACTCCACTTACCTTAAAAGACGGATCTGTTTGTAAAGTGCCCAAACTTTCTAAAGGCGGGCGATAAATAATATCGGCTGTTCCGGACTGAAGAGCCGCAACTCGCGCATTAGCATCTTCGTTAAATGCAAAGATCGCATTTTTCAATTTTACTTTCCCATTCCAATAATGTTCATATCTTTCTAACTTCACTTGATTTCCTTGATCGAAAGTCAAAACTTGAAATGGACCTGTGCCAATAGGCTTCTTAGCTATATTAGAAACATCAATATCTATAATAGCTGTGTTTGGATGCACTAACTCAGAAGGAAATTTAGGCATTGGTTCTTTTAATGTAATTGTCAGCGCATGACCGTTCGCTTTCATTTCTTTAATATTTAAAGCGTTTTTCATCGCATAACTTTGATCTATCGTTCTTTGAAGAGAAGACTTAACGGCATTTGCATCTAGCGCTTTACCATTTTGAAACGTAATATTCTTTCTTATCGTAAATGTCCACGTAAGACCGTTATCTTCCGTTTTCCACTTTTCAGCAAGCCAGGGCTTTATTTTTAAATCATTGCTGATTTTAACAAGCGTCTCCCCTACTCCCGCACGAACTGCTGTATAATTATCATCCGTATGAGGATCAAGCGTTGCAGATGTAAAATTAAATAAAAACGTCACACTTTTATCCGTTTTCTTTCTTTCTTTTATACTTATGCTCTCTTCATTAGGAGCGCAAGCAGTGAGGCAAAGTAACACAAGAAATATCATAGATACGAGTTTTTTATTATTTATCATTGCTTTTTCCACCTTCTATTTTAATACACAAAAAAGCACTTCTAAAAAGAAGTGCTTGTCTTCACAACAAATTCAGATAAACGTATTCCTTGTTTATCCTATTTTTGGTTCTGCCAAAACACCTCCCTATCCTCGTAGGTTATTGTGTGCTGCGATTTATGGCAGGTCTCCTGGCTTCAAGTCATTGCCTTATACCGCCTTCCCGTCTCTAAATAGACAGTGGCTTTTTGGCATAAGGCTCCTTGTTACAGTGGCGGGACCGCTCCGGATTTGCACCGGATTCCCTTTTAAGGCAATTGAAAAACAATTGCCACCATAAAAGCTGGTTATTTAATTTAGTAGCGTGCTCTTGAAACTCTAGAAGTAGAAGCTGATGGTGAAACATCTTCATCATCAAATCCAGTGGCAATAACGGTTACCATCATTTCGTCCTTTAAATCTTCATTAATCACGGATCCAAAAATCATATTTAAGTCCTGATCAGAAGCCGACGTGACAATATCTGCTGCTTCCTGTACTTCGTAAAGACTCAGGCTGCTGCCGCTTGTAATGTTCAACAGCACGCCTCTTGCTCCATCAATCGATGCGTCTAGCAGCGGACTAGAAATCGCTTTTTTCGCTGCTTCAATTGCCCGGTCTGATCCGGAAGCTCGTCCGATACCCATAAGCGCAAATCCTTGATTAGACATGATTGTTTTTACATCAGCAAAATCAAGGTTAATCAGCCCCGGAACAGCGATTAAATCTGAAATACCTTGAATACCTTGGCGAAGAACATTATCTGCTTCACGGAATGCTTCAAGCATAGGCGTCTTTTTATCGACAATTTCAAGCAAGCGGTCGTTTGGAATCACAATAAGGGTATCTACCGATTCATTCATCGCAGTAATACCACCTACTGCTTGCTTCGTACGTTTATTTCCTTCAAACTTGAACGGGCGAGTGACTACTCCAATTGTTAAAGCATTTAGTTCACGGGCAATTTGGGCAATAACCGGAGCTGCTCCAGTACCGGTTCCTCCGCCCATGCCAGCTGTTACGAATACCATATCTGCGCCTTGCAGTACTTCTTGAATTTGTTCTCTGCTTTCTTCGGCTGCTTCTCTTCCCACTTCTGGATTAGCTCCTGCACCTAATCCTCGCGTTAAGGCCGCACCAATCTGCATTTTCACATCTGCTTTAGATAAGTTAAGCGCCTGAGCATCTGTATTAACGGCGATAAATTCTACCCCTTGTACACCATGTTCAATCATACGGTTAACGGTGTTATTTCCTCCACCGCCGACTCCAATTACTTTAATTCGCACTAATGGCGATACATCTGCATCAAATCCAAACATTCTAAGTTCCTCCTCAATGATCAAAATTACTTTCTCTTATTATCCGAAAAAACACGTGAAGAACCTTTTACTACTATATTTAAGGCGTAACTGTTCTTTTGTTTTACAGATTTTATACATTTCTCTTTTAACCTTTAAATCTTTACATCTTTATGTAAAATTATTGTTGTTCTGCAGTTAGTACGCCGAACTCTTTTTTGGTTTTTCTACTCAAAACGGCATATAAGCTTATTGTATCATTCATTTGACAGATGTCTGTATTTAATTTTGAGTAAGATGTGACTAAGAGAATAATATTTTTATAGACAAAATGAGAAAAAGCCCTTAGAAATAAGGGCTTCTCTAGATAATAAACCGTTTTATAATTTCCCAGTTAAGAATTGAGCTTCTCCCATGCCAAAGCTCCAGTCAGCATTACCGTTCTCAACAATTGAAATCATAATGTCGTTTGGCTGAATACCGCAGCTTTCTCCCAGCTCTTTTACAATTAATTTGTAAAGAGCTTGTTTTTGCTCTTCTGTTCGCTGTTTACTCGTTACACTTATAATAACCAAATCCTTGCTTCTCTCAAAGCCAAGACCTGTATCTTCAATAATCATTTCATGAGCAGGATGCTGATGTACAATTTGATAACGGTCGCGTTCTGGGACGCCAAAGGCTTCTAGTATCGCTCGGTGAGTAGCGTCTAGTAATGCTTTTAACTCTTTTTCATCTCTTCCTTCTATTACATCAAATCTAAGTAATGGCATACTAAGTAACCTCCAGCTTTTTGTCTAATATATTATTGCTTTATCATATCACAACTATCATTTGTAAAAAAAGATATGCTATTCCAAATGTGCTCTCTAGTGAAAGAGCGCTCAAACTCTTCAATGAAAGCTGAACCGAATAAAAAGAAATGAGCAGCATAACGGCTCATTTCATTAGTACAAAAATATTTATAATAAGAGCTAAAATACATACAGATACAATGGCAATGAGTACGTTCATCACAAGGTTTTGCGAGGATGTTTTAGCTTGTTTTTTCATATCAGCCCGACTCATCTGTTGCTTTTCATGATCACTTTTAGACATCACGTAGCCTCTCCTATTCATCAAAATGTCAGCAGTGTGTAAATGATTTTTGAGAAACCTTGATCCAGTTTTTTTGTATAAACAGCAGCACATGCAGGTTATCACCAGTTATTTTAGCATGTTTTGTCAAATAAGTGGACTATGTAGCGCTTCAATTTAGTATTCACGGCCAAATATATTTAAATTCGTTGCTTTTCTCTTCTTTTCTCGCTATTGTTTGAGAAGAAGGATAATTAGATACGATAAAGGATGATACGATATTGAATAACCATACGCAGCTGCCTCAGTATATCTACACATACGCATGCAGCGAAGAGGAACTCTCACTATGTCAATTAGAGAGACGCTCTCTTTTTGAAATTGAAACTGAGAAACCTATCATAAAAAGTGCCGTTAAACTTGATCCAAGCAGAAGCCCTTTTATCAAAGAGCGATTAGATATTATGTATGAATCAGATGACCTTGCGGATATTTGCAAACAAGTAGAAGATATTGACCTTGGAGATCAAACATTCAAACTCATTTTTATGAAAATTAATGACTTGGAAAAAGATCAAAAAATAAGTTATAAAGGTCAGCGTGCTGTTGAACGTGATGTGGGTTGGCATTTTGTAGCAGAAGCAGACTTGCATAACCCTGACCATTTGTTTGGCATTGTTCCATTTGAAGGACGCTGGTATTTTGGAAAATATCAAAAAAGTGAAGCTGTATGGCTGCATCATTTGAAGAAACCGCGTGAATACTCTACGGCACTCAGTACCCGCCTTGCAAGAGCTGTAGCTAACATTGCCGTTCCAAATCCTGAAGGAATCAAAGCGATTGATCCATGCTGTGGTATTGGTACAGTTCTGGTAGAAGCTCTTTCAATGGGCATTGATATTGTAGGACGGGATATCAATCCACTTGTGACCGACGGATCTCGTGAAAATATTGCGTATTTCGGCTTAAACGGTGATGTCAAAACGGGACCGATTTCGGATGTTACAACTCACTATGATGTAGCTATCATCGACATGCCTTACAATCTCTACACCCACGCGACGCCTGAAGATCAGCTTTCTATTTTGAAACACGCTCGCCGCTTTGCGGATAAAGTAGTCGTGATTACAGTAGATACGATTGACCATATGATTCATGAAGCTGGCTTTTCTATTTCAGATCGCTGCGTAGCGCGCAAAAGCGTATTTTCTAGACAAGTAGTTGTATGCGAATAAAAAAGACACCAGTCTAACAGGCTGGTGTCTTTTGATTTACCACTCTTTAGGTTCATAGTCTAATTCTTTGAATAGCTGCGTACGCTCTTTTTTCGTTAAATCTCTCCATTGCCCAACAGGTAAGTTATTTAAATGGATATTCATAATACGAGTGCGCTGAAGGCGGTACACTTCATATCCGAGCACTTCACACATACGGCGAATTTGACGATTTAAACCCTGTGTTAAAATAATTTGAAACTCATACTTAGACAGCTGTGTCACTTCACAAGGAAGCGTTTTTGTGCCTAAAATTTTCACTCCCTCAGACATGTTTTTGATAAACTCTGGTGTAATTGGCTTATCTACTGCAACAATATATTCTTTTTCATGCTTGTTTTCTGCACGTAAAATTTCATTAATAATATCGCCGTCATTTGTAAGTAAAATTAAGCCGTCTGAATCCTTATCAAGTCGTCCAACGTGGTGAATACGCAAAGGGTGATTGACTAAATCAATGATGTTTCCCTTTACTTTTTTTTCACTCGTACTTGTAATGCCGACTGGTTTATTAAGCGCAATATATACATTATTTCGAGCAATCCGAAGCTGTTGGCCGCTTACTCGAATATCATCGCCAGGCTTAACTTGATCTCCGACTTTTGCAACCTTTCCATTAACGGTTACTCTTCCTTCACTAATTAACTTATCTGCCCCTCGTCTTGACGCTTTGCCAGATTCGCTAATAAATTTATTCAGTCTCAGGTGAATCACAACCTTACATTTAAAAATTTTAAAATTTGTCTCTTCTATTAGAAACAGATATGTGTCAATTTCTATACCGTCCCTATCGTAACATGCTATACGCTTCTCGTCTTCTTTTAATTTCATTACTGGATCATATTTTTTTAACAGTAATAGAAGTATAGATCCAAAATACTTTGTAATCTTATTCTTAACATTTCAAGCAATGCTTACACCTGTCAAACTAACGTCAATCTCCACACCTATACAAGACCTAAACGTCTAGATTGACTGATCCGTATAGGGTTGCTACCATTATACTGACCGATCAATTAGTAATTATATCAGGGAGCTGTTTTCATGGAATCAACCAATGGCGTAGGTTTAAACATCGGTCCCGTGATGACGCTTGCTTTAAATCAAGTGCCAAAACCGCTTCATGCTCACGGTTCAGCCATTTCAAATACGATTAACCAAGTTTCAGGCGCGATTGGACCCGCTTTGTATACAAGTATTATGACCATGGCTTCTCAGCACTTTATTCAACAATCAAATGAAACGAATAAAACGCTGTTACAAATAAAAAGTATGACAAGCGGGGTACATACCGTCTATTATGTAGCCATCGCTTTCGCCGTCGTTTCGTTCCTGCTCGCTCTTACGTTAAAGAAAAAAGACCAGCAGCTGGAGACGCAATAAATAAGAAACTAACAAGAGCTGCTCATGATTTGAGCAGCTCTTGTTACATGCAGAATTTATATTATA
Source organism: Priestia megaterium NBRC 15308 = ATCC 14581 (assembly GCF_000832985.1). Taxonomy (GTDB): domain Bacteria; phylum Bacillota; class Bacilli; order Bacillales; family Bacillaceae_H; genus Priestia; species Priestia megaterium. The sequence continues at coordinate 2,611,959 of NZ_CP009920.1, read as the reverse complement.
AATGTAAGAGCAATCATAGATACTATTAAAACAAGGATAACAATACTATTCTTTCTTTTTACCTTCCATGCTTCAATAGCGCCAACAATACCACCCATTGCTAAAATAAAAGTACCTATAACCTGGAGAGGCAGCAGAGATAACAACCTCCCTAAACTCGCTATCACTCCTCCGGTCAATATAAAACCTGTTGTTACAATAGATTTTAAAGATATTAAGTCTCGTATCGCTTTATTTTTTTCAGTTTTACTCAGTTTAAAGTACTCTACTATACTAAAAACAGCGGGTGTTCCCCATAAAATAAAGAAGCTAATCAATCTATCCGTGTCTACACTCACTGTTCATTCACCGCCTTTATCAATCCCTTACGCTCAGTTCCACCATTTAACAAATAGTTATATATTATTCTTGCTTCAAGGATCCTCCAAAAGAAAATTGATGGTAATCATCAAGCTTATTCCAATACCCTATGCACTTTACGTCAGGCTCATCAATACCTAACGCTTCTTTATTAGTTCCTTTGTAAGGAAGAAATGCCGTTAACTTCACCTTTTGTTTTGGCTTGATATTTAATTTATTTCCTTCTGCTAACACCTTAAATTTATTATCAGAATAACCGTTTTTCATTTTTAAAGGATAGGATAAAAATACATTATTTTGTTTGATGGTCAAATCGCTCTTGTTTACTAATTCCATTTCATATGAAATTCCTTGCTTCATTTTTTGTTCTTTGATTACGTTAATACTTATCTTTTCTAGTTCTCTTAAAGGAACATTGTCTTCTTCTTTTGAACACCCGGCAAATAAGATGGCTAAAGCTAATAAAACAAGAATTCCTAACTTTCTATTCAAAAAACAATCCCCTCTCTAGTAACAAAGGTTATTTTACAATTATAACCAAAAAGTTATTTAATGGTAAAATATAATTAAAAAAGCAAACCGTCATCGGTCTGCTTTTTTAATTGCTACGCATAGGTAATGTGTTGTTGTGCGAAAAACTTTTCGATAAGGAGTTTGCCAACTATATGTATATCGTAACAAAAGAAAAAAGAATGCGCTGTGAGATTTGTCACTCCTTCTTTCAAAATAATCTAACCGAATACTTCCTATTGCCTTACGCAAAAAGAGCAGATCGCAAACGCGACCTGCTCTTTTCACATGCTAGATATGGGTAATTTGTCCATGCGTGAAAAGCTCTTCAATAATAAGGGGTTTATTTATCACTACACTTATAGAATAACAAAGAAAAAAAGATGGGGCTGTGAGATTTATCACAGCCCCATCTTTTTTATCCAACTAGCTTATTAAATTGTACGCGTTTATTAATTGCAGCCATAATTGGTGCTCCAACAAGCATGACAATGAACTCACCAACAGCCGTTGTTAACCATGTAAAGAAAAATGGTAAATCAAATGCTAAGTGCAGTTCAAACGCAATAATAAACATCGTGAACGTAAATACAAGTGTATTAACAAGCATACGAGCCCACATATTTTTAATGTAGCGCATAGAAAAAATGGTAATGAGTAATGATAGCACGGATTGTCCTACCCCAAACACCAGATCATAAGCGACCATTGGTGAAAAAAACAAATTCGTCAGAAATACTCCTAGCACAATGCCATACACGTACTTTTTATTAAACACAATTAAGTGATTGAACATTTCCGATATACGAAATTGGATATTGGTGAAGCCAAACGGCTGGATTAACATACTGACAGCAATATACATAGCAGCTAAAAGACCGTTAACGCAAAGTGTTCTTATATTCATCTTACTATTCTCTCCTTAGTTTTTTAACGTGGGATGGTTACGAACCACGTAAACACTCAAAGAATCATACAGCAAGCTTAAGCTTTCGTCAATCTAGCTGTTTACAAACTACTGCCGGTTTCTATATCTTACATATTGACGGCTCTTTTTTCTTACTTTTCTTTAGTATAAAATAGAAGACGTATCAGTATACATAGGTGACATCAAGTAGTTAACCCTTTTGATTTGAAATACGAAAGGATTTGTAGCGATGTTAGATAATACAGATAAACGCATACTAGAAGAGCTATCAAAAAATGGACGTATAAAGATGAAAGAATTAGGAGAAAAAGTGCATTTAACCGGACAAGCCGCTTCTGCTAGAGTATTAAAGTTAGAAGATGAAGGCATTATCAAAGGCTATACAATTAACATTGATGAACGAAAACTCGGCTACATCATCCATGCATTTTTAAATATCTATACGCAGAGCATTCATCACCACCCCTACCTTACATTTTTAGAAAGTCAGCAGGAGCACGTTATCAACAACTTTAAAATCAGCGGCGATGGCTGCTACTTATTAGAATGCAAATTTCATTCAAATGAAGAACTAAATGATTTTTTGACAGAGCTAAATCAGCATGTGAATTACAAACTTTCAATCGTCATTAACAAATAAATTTTTTTGAAAAATTAAGGTATATTAATTTATGAAAATGGTAATCCTAATAACGTATTCCCCCTATTCCAATAAATTTGAAAATCCTTTGCACCATCGCAAAGGATTCTTTTTTTTATGTAGGAAACCGCCTTCTATTTTTTGAAAAGTTGAACATCTCTCACAGCGTTGACATAGCGGTCAGAGGTTTATATAATCGGTGACATCGAAGCATAGAAAAGCCGGATTAAGACCTATACACGTATCGTAATTCTTCGTCTTAGAAGTTGATCAGTTTTATAACTAGACAATTTCTAAGACGTTTTTTATTTTATCATTTATAAAACACTAGTAAAAACAAGATTCCACATGAAAATATCTTAATAATCAAGGAGGTTTGCATATTGAAAACAATCTATAAAGACATTATCTTAATTATTGTTGGCGCACTTTTAGTTGCTGCATCCATTGATTTTTTCGTCATTCCAAATAAATTAGGTGACGGAAGTACGGTTGGTATTGCCCTTGTTTTATATTATTTATTTCATATCCCTACAAGTATCAGCACATTTCTTGTAAACCTTATATTTATTGCCTTAGCCTATAAATTTCTAACCAAAAAAACGATTCTTTATACGATTCTAGGAGCCGTCATGACATCCGTTTTCCTCGGTCTAGTCAGCTATATTCCTTTTCACGTTCATGACATGATTTTAGGAATTGTATTCGGCGCCTTACTAATGGGAACAGGACTGGCTCTCATTTTTATAGCGGATGGATCGACTGGTGGAACAACTCTTTTGGCTTATTTATTAAACTACACAAAAGGCTATAATATCTCTAAAAGCATGTTCTACATGGACAGTGTAATTATTTTAGCATCGGTTTTCGCTATTGGCGTCAATAACATGCTCTATACTTTTATATTCGTCTATCTTTGTGCCAAAATCGTAGATGTCGTTATCGAAGGTTTCCACAACAAAAAAGCAATGACGATTATGTCCGATCAATACAAAGACATAGCGCAAGTCATCACCAGTGAATTTGGAAATGCAGCCACCATCTTTTACGGATACGGCTACTACGCCAACAAAGATAAACGTATTATTTACGTTGTTATTAAAAAGAACGAGCTATTAAAAATTAAAAAGAAAATCCAGCAAATTGACCCGAATTCTTTTATTGTCATCCACGAAGTAAAAGAAGTTGTCGGCGGGAAATTTGGATTTATCGGCAATTCGCCTCATGAAACAAAAGCCGCTGCTAAATAAAAAATCCACCTCTTGGTGGATTTTTTTATGAAAAAACCGTTAAGAAAAATGAAAAGATACCTGCTAAAAAGTAAACCGACCCTAACGCAATTGCTCCTGTAACGACCGTAAATACACTTAATCCGATAACCACCTTCATTTTCATCCACATCCCTTTTTAGATTAGTAGTATAAGTATGTCCAAGAATAGAAGATTTATAACTATGCCATCCTATTTATTTCATATATCGATGCAACAATTGTCTATTCAATGTGTTCTAAAACCACCCCTGGCGACATAATGTATAGGAAGGATTTCATATACACATCTTTGTATCACACATATCATATGAAATTAGGTGAGATAAAATGGTGGCTGTCCACTTTTTTGAAAACAGAAAGCTTCTATTAAGCCAGCTGAGGGAAAACATTCCTTCTAAAGGTGATGATTTAAAGATTAAAGGACGAAAAGGAACTGTCGTGCTTGTGAATGACATCGATGAAAAAAATGTTCACGTGGAAATTGCTTTAGAAAAAGTAGTGAAAAAGAACTTAGCATTAGATAACGCTAAAAAGAAAAGGAGATAAGCGGCTTACGCTTATCTCCTTTTCTTTTTAATTTATATACGAATCGTCTGTATCTTTTGCTTCAGTTTCCCCAAAAAAAGAGACTCCTAAAAAGGAATCTGCAGCAAAGAGCGATATCATCGCCTGAATATTAATACAAACTATATTTTAACATATAAAAACATATTTTACAAAAATAAACTATTATTTTACGCATAATTATTTTTTATTCGAGGTTTTTCAACATCAGCAACCCATTTCGTATAGAGATCTTTATTTATTTTTCAGGCCAAATTTTTGCATCTGGCTCTAATAACCACTTATGCTCTTCTTCCATAATACGGTCTGTCCACGGATTATTGTCGAGATGGCGAATCATCCAGCAGAAGTACATCGCATAGCCGGGAGCCGTTGCTTGAGGATGATCCAATTCACCAGGAATTGTAATAAAACTATTATCAACTACACGATACGCATCTTCGCCAACCATTGCGCAGCCAAATCCTTGTGGCTTGTCAAAACGATAGTAATACACTTCGGGCTGGTCATGATGATGAGGCGGATAACTCGACCATCTTCCTGGATAAGAAATAACTTCTCCAATAACAAGGTTAGAGTAAGGAGCGCTATTGTAGTCAAAAATTGTTCGGATTACACGCTGAGCAGTACCTTCCCATACTCCTTCACCAGCCACTGTGTTTTGACAATCTTCGGGGGTATATAATTTTGATGAAAACTTTTTTTCATTATCCGTTTTTTGAACTAGTACTTCACTATCGGCAAGCCCGGTAATTTTGACCTCCACATTTTTTGAAACGTGCAAACACCAAGGCTCTTCTTCAAATAGGGACTGGCGCTGAATTTCTTTCGAATGGCCTTCCCACTCTAGCTTTACCTTTCCTTCTAGTAAAAGAATAGCCGTTTCACTACTGCTGTCTAGTAAAGTTTCCTCTTTTCCTTGAAACATTTTATAAATCCCAATATCCATCAGCATATCTTTGTGCTGACCGGTCATTTCTGTAAGTACGTTGTATCCTTTATTTAATTCACCTAATTTACCTAACATGCTTGAATTCCTCCTTTATGTAGTAGCGCAATAAGAATTTACTAATTGCTCATTTTTTCTTCATAGACTCTCTAAATTCTTTTGAATATGTGACTATGAGGATTTTTTATTAACGGCAATATTCTTGATTGTGTTCAATTATTTGTAGATGCTGTGGCGCCCCTTTTTAACGGAGCCGTTGATTTACGAATAATCAATTTTGGCTCAAGAAGCAAATGTTCTTTATGAATCGCTGGATATTTCATTTCTCTAACCAGCAAATCCACTACGTTTACAGCCATTTCTTTTGTCGGCTGTGCTACCGTTGTCAACATGGGCGTGATGGTAGTAGAAAGAACCGTATTATCAAAGCCAATCACTGATAAGTCTCGCGGCACATCAATTTTGAATTCTTTTGCAGCTTGCATAACGCCGATAGCCAATAAATCGTTACAAGCAAAAATAGCCGTCACTTTTTCCTTCATTGAAAAAATTTGCTTAGCACTTTCATATCCTTTTTGAATACTTGCTTCGGTCGTAATAACGTGCTGAGGCGGCACGATGATTCCATTTTCTTGCATAGCGTCTTGAAAAGCATCTAAACGGGCGTGATTACTTTTTGCATTTTCTGTAATAATCGCAATTTTTTTATGATGCAAAGACAATAAATAATCAGCCGCTAAATAGCTCCCTTTGTAATCATCCACTGTCACTGTATTAACGGATATGTGAGGAATTTCTGAAGCAATAACGCTAATCGGTATATCTTGCTTAAGCATATTTTTTAAAAGATTAGCATTGCGAAAAGCAGAAGCTACAATTAAACCGTCGATTCTCTGACGTATTAACAGCGACAGATACTTTTTCTCTTTTTCCGCATCGTTATCGGTATTGCACATTACAACATGGAAACCTCGCTCATGACTTCGGTCTTCTATGCTTCTTGCCAAATCGGCAAAAAAAGGGTTGGAGATGTCAGGTACGAGAAGCCCAATCGTTTTAGTGGGTTTTCCTGTTAAAGCAGATGCTACGACGCTTGGATGGTAATTCAACTGCGCCATAACCTCAATTACTTTTTGTCTTGTTCTTTCACTAATATGACCGGTTTGATTGATGACTTTTGATACGGTAGAAATTGATACACCTGCTTCTTCAGCCACACTATAAATGGTTGGCTTCATTTCCTCTCCTCCTTTCCTTTCATAAATACATAAAAGGCGTAAAATCTTTTACAATGGAAATTAAAGACCGCTTTTTTCTTTAATAAAGTTTCTTGCTTTTAACGCATATTCAAAAGGATTAGCAAGAGCTGGATCCTGTTCTGCTTCTACGACAAACCATCCGTTATAATCCGAAGTGGCAAGCGTAGTAAATACTTCATCAAATTCAATAGCTCCGTCACCTGGAACAGTAAAGGCTCCTTCTTTTACCGCTTGCAAGAAGCTTAAGTCCTGTTCTTTGACTCGATCAACTACTTCTTGACGAATATCCTTTAAATGAACATGCTTAATACGGTGCAGATATTTTTTTAGGATATAAAGAGGTTCTTCTCCTGAAAAGACAAGATGACCGGTATCAAATAGCAGCGAAACAAGCTCCGGATTGGTAAGCTCCATTAGCTGCTCAATTTCTTCTGTTGTTTGTACACCTGTTCCCATATGGTGATGATAGACAATATGCATATCTTTTTCTTGTGCCAGTTTCCCAAGATGGTGCAGGCCTTCTGCAAGTCTGCTCCACTCTGTTGGCGTGAACACAGGCTTTTCTTTAAATAAAGGAACATCCATCAGCCCTTGAATGCTGTGCCCTTGTTCAGACACAACAATTACTTTTGCTCCCATTTCGTATAAAAAATCGCGATGTTCAATAAATGGCGTTACCGTTTCTTCCAGCGGCTTTGTTGTTAAAAATGTACTAAACCAGGCGCTTGCAATTTCCAAATTCCGAAGCGATAATGCCTTTTTTAAGATTGAAACATTTCGCGGATATTTGTTTCCAACCTCACTTCCTCTAAAACCGGTTAAAGCCATCTCACTGATACACTGTTCGAATGTATTTTCAGCTCCCAGTTCAGGCATATCATCATTTGTCCAAGCAATTGGAGCAATCCCCAGTTTGACCGTATTTTCCTTGAACATCTCTTCCTCTCCCTTATATGAAATTAAAACCTCTTTTATATTTATCGAATGTTTCTCTTCAACAACCTCATTTTCTCCTGCTCCTTAATAAACTCTTGCCATTTCAAGGTTTTTCATCTTATCTTCATAAGCTTCCTGTACATGCTGATTTTTAGATACCTCTGCTACTCCTACATGCCACCATGATTCATAACCGTTCGTCATAGTTTTTGGCAGCACTTTAATATCAATTAGCGTAGAAACCTCTTGTTTTTGTGCATCTTCTATCGCCGTTTTTAATTCTTCAAGAGAACTCACGCGATACGTTTTTACACCGTAGCCTGCGGCGCTGGCTGCAAAATCAATTTTCATCACGTTTCCGTTTAGTTTTCCTGTTTCATCGTTTCGATAACGAAACTCTGTTCCAAAGCTCCCCATACCATTTGACATTTGCAGGTTATTAATGCACCCGAAGCCCGAGTTATCAAACAGTAAAATGTTTATTTTTTTTCTTTCTTGAAGGCTTGTAATAAGCTCTGAATGAAGCATTTGATAGCTTCCATCTCCAACCATCGCATACACTTCTTTAGCTGGTTCTGCCAGCTTAACTCCAAGTGCGCCTGATACTTCATATCCCATACATGAATATCCATATTCCATATGATAGGTATTAGGTTTAGTAGACTTCCACATTCTCTGTAAGTCGCCTGGAAGACTTCCTGCTGCACCAATAATGACGGAGTTGTCATCAAGGAGCTTATTTACCTCTCCAATTACTTCGGTTTGCGTTAATTGAGTACCAAGTGATTCTACATATTCAGCTAAGCTTTCATCTAAATGACCTTGTATTTCTGGAACAAAATCTGCACCAGTAAAACGTATGCTATGCAGACGCTCTAATTCTGTTTCCCATGCGTCTTTAGCATTTGCAATTTCTGTGGTATAACCAGACTGATAGCCAATTGATTTTAGCTCTTTCATAAGAGCAAGCAACCCTTCTTTTGCATCAGCTACAAGTTTCACAGCATCAAGTTTATTTGCATGAAATTCAGACGTGTTAATGGTAAGAAATTGCACGTTGGGATGTTGAAAAAGCTGTTTAGATGCTGTTGTAAAATCAGTAAATCGTGTGCCTACTCCAATTACTAAATCTGCTTCTTTAGCGATTGTATTAGCAGCTGAGTTCCCTGTTACACCTATTCCGCCCAGATTATAGCGATAGTCACTTTCAACGGCACTTTTCCCTGCTTGAGTTTCTCCAAATGGAATATGGAACTCACTAGCAAATTGTTTTAACTCTTTTGCAGCTTCTGAATACCGAACGCCTCCTCCACAAATGATGATTGGCTTTTTCTTTGTTTTCATTAATTGAATTGCATCTGCTAGACTGTCCCTAGTCGGAAGGCGGCGCTCAATGCGGTGAACGCGCTTTTGGAAGAAATAAGCTGGAAAATCCCATGCTTCTCCCTGCACATCTTGAGGCAAACAAATAGTTACAGCTCCCGTATCTGCTGGATTCGTTAATACACGTATCGCATTAATCATAGCTGTCATCAATTGTTCAGGGCGGCTTACGCGATCCCAGTACTTACTCACTGGTCGAAAAGCATCGTTTGTAGAAATAGATAAATCATATGACTGTTCAATTTGCTGCAAAACGGGATCTGGCTGTCTAGTTGCAAATACATCACCAGGAAGCAGCAAAACTGGAATATTATTAGCTGAAGCAGTGGCTGCCGTTGTAACCATATTTGCTGAACCTGGCCCCACTGAAGATGTGCAAGCCATAATCTGCTTTCGATGTTTTTGTTTTGCAAAAGCCATCGCTGCATTGGCCATTCCTTGTTCATTACGTCCTTGATATACATCTAGATGTCCTGGGTCTTCTTCCAAAGCTTGCCCAAGACCTACCACATTTCCGTGCCCGAAAATTGTAAAAATCCCTTTGATAAACTGATGCTGCTTTCCATCAAATTCAACATACTGCTGATTTAAAAACTTCACTAATGCTTGTGCCGTCGTCATTCTAACTGTTTCCATGCTTCTTTCTCCCTTCTAGTACTAGATTGCAATTTTAAAAAAGGAAGCATAAGGAATATCTTTAATTCCTGATACTTCCTTTTTAAATGAGATGCGATTTTTAATGAATCACTTACCAGCGCGTTGTTACCATTTTCTTTCTTGTATAAAACTCCACGCCGTCCGTGCCATTTGCATGAAGATCACCATAAAAAGAGTCTTTCCAGCCAGAGAATGGGAAGAATGCCATAGGTGCCGGCACCCCTACATTTACTCCTAACATACCAGATTCAATATTTTCACGGAACTCACGTACACTTGCGCCGCTATCTGTATAAATACAAGCACCGTTTGCAAATCGAGAGTTATTAGCTACTTCAATAGCTTCTTCTAATGTTTTCACACGTACAATGGACAGCACAGGTGCAAAAATTTCATCTTGCCAAATTTTCATTTCTTGCGTAACATGATCAAAAATCGTTGGTCCTACAAAGTAGCCATTGCCATTTACTGCTGCATCAGTACGACCGTCACGAATTAGCTCTGCTCCTTCTTGCACGCCTGATTCAATATAGCTGAGCGTACGCTCTTTATGATTTTCACGAATAACTGGTCCTAAGAAGACGTTTTCTTCTAAGCCGTCGCCAATTACAATATCATTTGCTTCCTCTACTAATCTTTCAATTAGCTGATCCGCAATTTCTTCTTGTACAGTAACAACAGATGCTGCCATACAACGTTCACCTGCTGAACCAAAAGCGGCTCCGATAATTTGTTTTGTTGCTACGTTCAAATCTGCATCCTTTAATACAATTGAATGGTTTTTAGCACCGGCTAAAGCTTGAACACGCTTTAAGTTTTCTGTACCTTTTTTGTACACGTACTCAGCTACAGGCTGGGAACCTACAAACGAAATAGCTTTCACTAACTTATGTTCAAGAAGACCGTTTACCACATCATGCGCGCCGTTTACAATGTTTAGCACGCCTTTTGGCAAACCAGCTTCTTCAAACAGCTCAGCTAACCTTGCAGCTAAAAGCGGTGTACGCTCGGACGGCTTTAACACAAATGTATTGCCGCAAGCAATCGCAAGCGGGAACATCCAGCAAGGAACCATCATTGGAAAATTGAACGGTGTAATTCCCCCAATTACACCAATTGGATAGCGGTACATGCCAGACTCAATGTCTGTTGCGATGTCAGGAAGCTGTTTACCCATCATTAACGTAGGAGCACCCGCCGCAAACTCTACGCATTCAATTCCGCGCTGCACTTCACCTCGCGCTTCGCTAAAGCTTTTTCCGTTTTCAACTGTCACTAACTTTGCTAATTCATCCCAGTTATCTACCAATAGCTGCTGATACTTGAATAAAATCCGTGCACGTTTAGGCACAGCTGTTTTTGCCCACCCTTTGAACGCTTCATTTGCTGCTTGCACCGCTTGATCTACGTCTTCTTTTGTAGAAAGAGGTACCTGGGCGATTAATTCACCTGTCGCTGGGTTATACACAGGTTCCGTTTTTGATGTAGCTGATTCAATCCATTGTCCACCAATATAGTTTTTTACTGTTTTTACTGCTGTCTGTGTCATAGAATATCTCTCCCTTTACCTCATTTTAATAAGCTGCTATTTCTTTAATCTCTCAAGATTTTCCCTTTTTTTATTAAGCTTCCTGCAAAACTTCTGTTGCTGTCTCCATAAAGTTGAAGAGCTCAACCCTTGTCGGCATAGCATCTGAACAGCTGTGTTTTGAAATTACAATCGAAGCGGAGGCACCCCCCAATCGCATTGCCTGTGGAATTTCCAGCCCTTGCATCAATCCGTAAATAAAGGCTGAAGCATATGAATCACCAGCGCCAAACGTTTTCAGAACTTTTGTTTTAAATATTCCTCCGCGGTGAGACTTACCATCTCTTGTATAGGAAATAGACCCTTCTCCACCGTGCTTAATCACGACGATTTGAGCATGGTGAGAAAACCAGCGCTCTGCTGTTACTTGATCATTAGATTCTTTATAATTTAAAAGTTTTTCCATCATGTCAAACTCTTCTCGCGTACCAATAATTACATCTGATTTTTCAGCGGCTAAATTAAAATAGACTGCCGTTTCAGCTTCCGATTCCCATGTATATGGCCGATAGTCGATATCAAAAAACACTACAACTTCATGCTTGCGTGCGTGTTCTAGTGCTAAAAACACTGCTTCACGAGAAGGACTTTGCGCAAGAGCCGTTCCAGATATTAAAAGTGCCTTTGACTGTTTGATATATTCTTCGGATACTTCTGTAGGACTTAGCTTTAAATCCGCTACGTTATCACGATACATTAAGATGCTGCAATCTGTAGGGCTCTTGATTTCCGTAAAAGCAAGCCCCGTTACCGCCCCCGTTTTATCAACAACAATGCTATCTGTATTAATCTTATTTTTTTGCAGATAATCCGTAATGAAGCGTCCCATTTGATCATCTGATACTTTTCCGATAAAACCGGTTTTTAAGCCTAGCCTTGCTGCTCCAATCGCAATATTAGCCGGAGAGCCTCCTACATATTTAGTAAATGTTTTAGTCTCTTCCATTGGACGCTGTGTTTCATTTGCATTTAAATCAATACACAAACGGCCAACAGCGATGAAATCTAACCCACGGTTTTCTTTAAAAACAAGCGGATTCATCTTTATTCCTCCTTAGTTAAGCGCTTTCCTAAAAAGGCGAAAAGAGCAAATATTCTCTTTCAGCCCACATTTCTATCATTAATTCACTGCGTATTTTTTATGTTCAATCTTCACTGGCTGCCCGGATAGTAAAGATTCTTTTGCTGCTTTAGCAATTCGTTCTGCTTGTAACCCATCGTTCCCTGTACAAATAACGCTTTGTTTTTCCATAATTGCTCTTGCAAATTGTGTCACTTCCGCTATGTAAGCTTGTGTATAGCGCTCAAGAAAGAAATACAGCGGCTTCTCTTTAACTACACTGTCGCCTGTTGATATTTCTACTGTAGTAGGACGGCAATTGTCAGCAGCAGCTGCACCTTTTTCACCAAAAACTTCAAGGCGCTGATCGTAACCGTAGACAGCTTGACGACTGTTATCGATTACACCTAAAGCTCCATTTGCAAATTTTAATGAGACAATTGCCGTATCTATATCCCCTGCTTCTTCAATAGCAGGATCGATGAGCGTCGTGCCGTAAGCCAATACTTCGATTACTTCACTGTCCATTACATAACGAGCCATATCAAAATCATGAATCATCATATCCATGAACAATCCTCCTGAAGCGCGGACGTATTCAGGACTCGGAGGCTGAGGATCTCTGGAGGTGATTTTTAAAATGTGCGGCTGTCCTACTTCTCCTTGCTGTACAAGATCATGCACTTTTTTAAAGTTGGGATCAAAGCGTCGGTTAAAGCCAACTTGAAGCTGCACGCCATGTTCTTTTACTACTTCTAACGCTTGGATTGTTTCTTCTACTGAAAAACTAACGGGCTTTTCACAGAAAATATGCTTTTTCGCTCGAGCTGCTTCTTTAATAATCGATGCGTGCGTATTCGTTGGCGAACAAATGAAAACGGCATCAATTTCTGGATCAGCTAATAAATCTTGATAATTTGTTGTTAACGTCGAAATTTCTTTACTTGTAGCCCATTCATGTAAATGGTCTACTACCACATCTGAAACCGCTTTAATTTTTATTTGCGGCATTAATTTTAAATTATCAACGTGTAATTTCCCTATGCGTCCAGCACCAATTATTCCAATTGTAAGAATCCCCATCTTATTTTCCCCTTTAATTAAAAGTTAAGAAAACATTCGCTCAAACCTCTATATAGGTTAAGCGCTTTCCTGATTCCAATTATACATAACGTTTTCTGAAATGCAAACAGTTTTTATAGATTATTTAGAATATTTATTTTTTAGCAATCTAAATTCATACTATAAAAAACTATTTTTATTTTTTATCTATTCATCGATGAAACTAAATAAATTCTCAATATTTAAGTATTTTTATCATGAATTCAGTAATTATTGCCTTACATACTAATATTTTTATGATTAAAATAATTTAATTGAAAATTATATATATTTAAAATTTTAATTGACGTTCAAAAAATGTAAGCGTATACTTTTTATCAAATAGATTAAGCGCTTAACCAAATTAGTTTGATGTTTTACACAAAATAATCGATCTGGTGGTGTGGAAAATGAATGAATTTATTTCCAGAAAAACGGCTTTAGACAGGATTGGCATCCCTTCTCATTTAACGTGGGGATACATAGGTATTATTGTTTTTATGATTGGCGATGGTTTAGAACAAGGATGGTTATCTCCTTATCTTGTAGAACGAGGTTTAACCATTGAACATGCTGCTTTACTGTTTACTGTTTACGGCATTACGGTCTCCGTTTCTTCCTGGTTCTCCGGCGTATTGGTTCAACTGTGGGGTCCTAGAAAAGCAATGGCATTCGGCTTGATCTCCTTTATTATTGGTTCAATTGGATTTATAGGTTTAGGACTTCATATTATGAATTACACAATTATACTAATTTGTTATGCTCTTAGAGGGTTTGGTTACCCTTTATTTGCTTACTCATTCTTGGTCTGGGTGTCTTACCGCACGCCCCAGGAAATGCTTTCAAAAGCAGTAGGCTGGTTTTGGTTTGTTTTCCAGCTCGGATTAAGCGTAATCGGAGCCTTTTACTCAAGTTATATGGTTCCAAAAATTGGAGAAATCGCTACCTTATGGAGTGGTTTACTTTTTGTTTTGATCGGTGGAATCTTTTCAATTATTATGAATAAAGACAAGTTTACCGTACAAAAAGTAAACGATAATAAAACAAAAGAATTAATGAAAGGGATTACAATTGCATTTGAGAACCCTAAAGTAGGAATCGGCGGCATCGTAAAGATTATTAACTCTGCTGCTCAATTTGGATTTGTTGTTTTCTTGCCAACATATATGATGAAACATGATTTTACGATGAGTGAATGGTTGCAAATCTGGGGTACATTGTTTTTTGTGAATATGGCTTTTAATATTATTTTTGGTATTGTTGGAGATAAGTTTGGCTGGGTAAATACAATCAAATGGTTTGGCGGAGTTGGATGCGGAATTGTAACACTTGCTCTCTACTATGTACCGCAATTCGTCGGACATAATTATTGGGTAATGATGATTGTCGCATGCTGTTACGGGGCAACACTAGCAGGTTATGTCCCTCTTACAGCGTTAGTGCCTTCTTTAGCTCCGGAGAATAAAGGAGCTGCAATGTCTGTGTTGAACTTAGGATCTGGACTTTCTGCTTTTGTAGGTCCTTTAATTGTGACCGTTTTTATTGGTCTTTTGGGCACGAGCGGCGTAATTTGGATCTTTGCTTGCCTATACTTCTTTGGTGCTTTTCTAACTGGTTTCCTTACGATTCCAACAGAGACAACTATTAAAGGCGAAACAATAAACGAAGTCAAAAGTCCGGTCTCTCTATAAATATGCTTAAGAAGAAAAAGCTGCAGGTGTCTCAACACCTGCAGCTTTTTTACCTTCTCTATTTTATAACTTTTTTACCGACGCACGTTCTACTAGTTCGGGAATAATCGTTACTCGCTGTTTCGCATGCTCTTCTTTTTTCATAGACTTTAACAGCTGTTCAAACGTACTAGTAGCCATCTGAGAAATGGGTTGTTCAATCGTTGTCAAACCGGGCTCAGCAATATCGGCATAAATCGTATTATCAAATCCAATTACCGATAGATCTCCGGGGATCGAAAGCCCCTGCTTTCTTGCCTCGTTTATGAGCGATACCCCAATCAGATCTGTACATGCAAAGACTGCTGTTGGCCTATTAGGCAAGGAAAGCAGCTGTTTACTTGCTCTCCTGCTATCTTCTACTGTTGAATAACAGCTGATAATGGATTGATTTTCTAGTGATAAATTTGCTTCTGTGAGCGCTTGTTTAAATCCCTCTAATCGTCCCTCACTGCTTTTTCTATCTTTTTCAGTCATAATCGTTACCGATTGATGACCTTTTTCTATTAAATACGTACCTGCGATATATCCTCCGCGAACGTTATCAATTGTCACTACATGCGTTGAGATAGAAGGATGGTCAACTGAAAACAATACAAGCGGTACATCATGCTTCACGATCTTCTTTACGAGCTTCGTATCATTTAGTTCGGTTGCGATAATGATTCCATCTACTTGTTTTTTAAATAAAAGATCTATATATTCATGCTCGCGCGCAGTTTGATGATCTGTACTGCATAAAAAAAGCGTGTATCCCGCTGCTCTAGCACTATTTTCAAAAGCTCTTGCTACCTCTGCAAAAAAAGGATTCGAGATATCAGGAACTAGAACACCGATTGTGTACGTCTTTTTTCCTGTTAACGCCGCTGCCACACTGCTAGGCTGATAATCTAATTCCATCATTACTTCATTCACTTTTTTTATCGTTTTTTCACTAATACGGCCTGTTTGATTGATTACTTTGGATACAGTGGCTATTGATACCCCTGCTTTTTTCGCAACATCGTAAATGGTTGGTTTCACTTTCACTGTTCCTTTCTTCTTGATCTCTTTCCTTATTTTATCACGAAAGTATTCAATCGTTTATTTTAGATACAATCTTTCGTTTTAAAAGAGAAATAAAAAAGCTGTTCAATGTGCAACAGCTTTTTTTTAAAATGATTAATTTTTCAACGATTGTTTGCTTATCCATTCCATTATGCTTGTTGTGCTTCCGTTTATTTTAGCGTTGGGTTCATTATTATACAGATATATCCAAGATGAATGCCCGTTATACTGATAGGGCGAACCATCATTATTTTTATACAAACCTGTGGTGTCATGGACATCCTCAAATAGTGATAAATAAACATTATTTGAATGGCTTTTCACCAAACGTTCATAAGTTGGAAGAGTGTTAATTGTTGGCGGAAGGACCGTATCATTCTTGGCGGCTACGAACCAAATAGGTGTTTGTTTCATCTTTTCAATATCTTGATTCGTAATTAATCTATCATTTAGTCCTTCACATACTGGAAATGCTGCTGCAAAGTATTTTGGATAATCACGAATCATAAGCATAGTCATATATCCGCCGTTAGATGCTCCTCCGATATAGATTCTATTGGGATCAATATCAGGGTTTTTAGAAACATATTCTTCAATTAAGGCCATCAGTGATTCTTTATAAATAGAAGTTCCATCCGCTTTACCCGTATAACCATCCATCCATTTTGTTGGCGCTTGCGGTACTAAAACGTAGGCACCTTCAAAATAAGCCTGAGTTTCTTTTGTGATAAAACTAACAGCTTTATTGGCAGATAAGGGAATTGTTGCATCTGTTCCTCCCTCTCCTCCACCATGTAGCCAAATGATTAATGGGTTCTTTTTCTTATCCTTTGCCGGCGCATGACTTGCGTATGCTAATTCTATATTTTGATATATACCTTTTTTAATTGTAAAATCATCTACGAGTTCTTTTTTCTCTCCTGCAAACTGTTTCACTACAAGCCCTGACAACTTTCCTTTATTTGTTATTATGTCTTTTTGCTGAGTAATGGTATATTGACTGTCTATCCATGCATTTAACTCTGTACCATATTCATCGTAATTTAGTGGTGCTCCTAATGAAACAGCTGGTCCAACTTCCATTTCTAAAACTGCATATTTTCCAGTATGTACGGCTGGTTGTCCATCTTTATCAGATACATAGGCTTTTTTTACTGTACGATCTCCTTGTTCCAATAAAGACGGTTCTAATCGACTATCACTTCGAGCCACATGCACCTTAAACGTTTCTTTTGTAAGTGAATTGGTTGGAACAGGTTCACCTAAGTCAATAATAATTTTTGTGATCGCCGCTCCCCAGTCATAAATCTCTGTCACTGTACGATAGGATGTAGCTTTTTCGTGCGTCTGCTTCGCCAGCGCTGCTTTCTCATAAGAGAGTACAATGCCAATTGCTAAACTCAATGTAATAGCCAATAGTACAGACTTTTTTAACCTTTGATACATAGCAAATCTCCTCCTTTTAAATAGAATAGGAATATTAACATTCTCCTTCTATCTTAATCGTTTTGTAACCGCTTACTTTCTTGTGTTCTATTTTACTTGCCCCCTCTCTCTTTCTACACATAATTATTTTCCGTTACCTAGCGGAAACTTTTGGTTCTTTATTCCAATAAGCATATTCTATAAGTCCTTGAAAAAATTTTTTTATTTTATGTATAAAAACTATCTATTAATCAAATCATAATCTTAACCTTATAAAAGGAGTTGATTATGATGGCAAACAGCAGAAATAAGAGCAGCAACGAATTAGCAGTACACGGTACTCAACAAGCAATCGATCAAATGAAATATGAGATCGCTAGCGAATTTGGCGTAACTCTTGGTCCTGACACAACTGCACGCGCAAACGGCTCAGTAGGCGGCGAAATCACAAAACGTCTTGTGCAAATGGCTGAACAGCAACTTGGCGGCGGACGTTTCTAAATCACTGTCATAAGCAATACGGCTGGAGGAAGAGCGAATGACCGTTCTTCCTTTTCCCATTTTTACATAATCTCTTATCGCGTTTCTTCTTCTCTATATGTATCTAAAACAAAACCTCTCCATAACGTTTACGTTCCGTTATATAAGGTTCTCTTTCTCTCACAATAGATTGTTTATGATAAAACATAAAAAGAAGTCCCTTTTATAGGAACTTCTTTCATCTCACTCTATAAATGTGCAAGCTCTTTAGATATCTTTTCGGTCTTTGCTTTTAGCTGCTCTTGCTGACCTTCTAAGTCAGCAAGAACAGCTAACACTTCCGTATTCTCTGGTTCTTCTTCATACTGTTTTAACGTAGCAACAAGAGACTGTGAAACTTTGATGAGCTCTTGATTAACTTCTTGCTGCTGTTTTAAATAGTCAAGTTCATATTCCGTTTTTTCTAGATTTCTCATCGGTCCCCTTCCTTTCGTTAACTAGCTTTTATTTAAGAACGCAGTCTTTTATTATCGCATTTGGTTACTTCAACATTACCTTATTTTATTTTCGTGATTGCCGTATAACATTTTTTCATTCATTGGGTCAGCTGATTTTTCAGCAGGTGTCACTGTTTTTCCTAGAGCTGAATTGTGTTTATCATGCTCAACTGCGTCTACCATCAGCAAAACTTTTCCTTTTTTAAGATCAGATACATATGAGGAAGCTTCTGCAGCAGGTACACCATATTCGGTTAATTGATTTTCGATTCGATTAACATCTTGATCCATTTTTTCTTCAGACGGCGTAAAAGCATTTTTTATTTTCTCCATAAAGGATTGATGGTGCTTTGAGTGTTCATCTGTATCAACTGTTTGCACATCAATTCCTGCAGAATGCTCAATCGCTTCTGTATTTTCATGACGCAGACCACTGTTTGTCAAGACAGAAAGTGCACTGTCCGGATATCCCTGTGTTTTTAAATTTCGAATCGCTGTAATAACCGCTGCCTCTGAATCATACGTACCTACTACATTTTTTGTCATTTTCTATTCCTCCTAGGTATTATCATTTTTTAGCTTGTTATAGTATTAATACCCTTGGATTTTTTGGTAAAACTTTTTAATTTTATCTCTCGCTCTCCTTACAAGGAGAAACCAATAAAATAACAGACCTGAATCTAAAAATTCAAGTCTGCTTCATGATATCAATGATTTGTATTATAAAATTGGTGACAGTAAGCGAGATACCGCTTCTTTAAATTTTATAAGAAGAGAGCGCTCTTTATATCGTTCGAGCGTTAATTTTGAACTGTATTGCACATCTTCAAGAAACAGGTTCTGCAACTTTTTGGCAATAGGCTGGTCATATACAACTGCATTCACTTCAAAATTAAGACTGAAACTTCGTGGATCAATATTCGTCGTGCCTACAGAAGACACTTCATTATCTACTACAATCGTCTTAGCATGCAAAAAGCCTTTTTCATAGAGATAAATATGTGCACCATACGTCAGCAGTTCGCCTACGTGAGACCACGTAGCCCAATAAACAAAAGGATGATCGGGTTTGTTTGGAATCATAATATGAATCTCTACTCCAGATAATAAAGCAATTTTACAAGCATCCATAAAGCTTGCGTCTGGAATAAAGTAAGGCGTTTGAAGGTACACACTTTCTTTGGCCGACATAATCAATGAGATATACATGTTTTTTAGATGCTGAGTAGTCGAGTTTGGCCCGCTTGCTACAATTTGTACAGGAACCGTTCCAGAATGAGTTTCTGTACGATGCAAAAATTGTTCCAGTTCAATTGGTTGTTTTGTTGCTTGATGCCAATCTAAAATGAACCTCCCTTGAATATCGTTCACTGACTCTCCTTTAATGCGAAAATGAGTGTCTCTCCAATAACCCATTTTTGGATCTAACCCTAAATATTCATCTCCTACGTTAAATCCTCCTATGTATGCTACTTCACCATCAATAATACAAAGCTTTCGATGATTTCGATTGTTAATCCGAAAATTAATTAAGCGAAGAATTGAAGGGAAAAATGCCTGTGCTTCGCCGCCATATGAAATAAGCTCCTTAAAAAATGATGGCGTCATTTTTCTAGATCCTACTTCATCATAAAGAACACGAACTTTTATGCCTTCTTTTGCTTTTTTTGTTAGCTCATCTCTTAATTTTTTCCCAAGATTATCTCGTTGAATAATATAATATTGAATATTAATTTCTTTTTTAGCATTTCGAATGTCCTCAAACAATGCATCAAATTTCTGATTACCATCACTAAAGATATCAATTTCATTGTCAGTGCGCACGAGTGACTTAGAAGAATTTAAATTGGTGAACAGCAGTTTATTATGTTGAATCAATAAATCATTTCGATATTCATGGGTAGCTTTAAGTTCTTTTAATTGTTCATCTACTGAAGATCTTAAATATTCCCGCTCATCAGATGATAACTTATAAAAGTTCTTCTGTTTTAGCTGTCTTCCAAAGAATAGATATACAATAAAGCCGACAATCGGTATAAAAAATAAAATAAGAAGCCACGCCCATGTAGATCCTATATCTCTTCGTTCGATGAAAATAAGAATACCGGCTAATAAAACATTAATAGCTGTTACAACAGATACACTTAGTGTAAAGATATGGGCAAATTCCATTCGTTTACTCCTTTCTTTCTACTGCATTGCTTTATTAACTCATTTCCGTTTTTAACGCTTTCATTCACTTTACTATACATAACACAGATCGCTTCCTTTTTCATCTTTAGTATCCAAATTTTATTGTTTTTTTTATTTTTTGCTATACTAAAAATGTAAAATATTTCTTTTTATGGTGTATTTAAAAAAAGGAGGAAATAATTTGTTTTTTCCTTTTATTTTTCTTAGCCTCATCAATGTATTTATCAGTATTAGTCTGGGGTATACGGCTTATCAATTGTTTAGAAAAGCATTTATTGGAGGTATTCTTACGTGTATCCTTGTTTGCAGCGCTCCTATCATGTTTGTATGGCCTTCCCTGTTTCTATCAACGGGCATATCACTTTTTCTCTACTTTCTCATTATTTACTCAAAAAAGCACATATCATCTAATATATAAATAAAAAACACGAAAATCTAAGATTTCCGTGTTTTTTATCTACAAGTTGTATACGTAATAATCTTGCACGTGATATGAATTGAAACCGCATGTTTCGTAGAGTTGCAAAGCGCGTTTGTTTTTCGCTTCAACCTCAAGAAATATATCATATCCTAGCCGAAGCTGCTTTAAAACAACTTGTTTTAAAGCAGCTTTTCCTATTCCCAATTTTTGATAAGAAGGTAAAATACCAAATCCATAAATCCATGCTTCGCTTTTATTATAAGATACCCTTAACTTTCCAACCGCTTGACTATTGTACTCTACAATAAAATGGTTTTGCTGTTCTTTCGTTTTCGTTTGTTCATAATAAGCAGCTGCTTCTGTTAAAGACATACCAAAGCATTCCACATCAACTTGCATTTCCATTTTCATATCGGTATCTGATTGGGAAGAGCGAAGTGTAACAAAGGGATTATCATCTTCCAATTCTTTTTTTGTCCACTTCATTTGATATTCTGAAAAAGTAAATGAACATGGAATTTGCTTTAAGAACTCCCTGCCTGAAACCGAATCGCCAGGAGCATTTAATAAAATCTCTGTATACCCACGCTTCTTACATATATGTAAAGCTTGAGAAAACAGCTTTGAAAAAATCCTTTTTCGGCGATAGCTAGGAGCGACCATTCCGCATATTTCTACTGTATTCCCAAACCCATAAAGACCAATAAACCCAACAAGCTGATTATCTTCATAATGAAAAAAATCGTTAACTTCATTTTGTTTTCGACTTCGTAACATATCAAAATTCAGCTTCAGCTCTATGTGCTCTTCTTGTTCGCAAATAGACTGTAGCTTTTTTATATCTTCTAACACATGTTGTTCTAACATAAAACGCCCCCTGCATTCTTCTTTTTATTATAAGTTCGGCTTTATTTAACTTTTTCCTTTCATCTTTAGCACAATAGTCGAATAATTATAGGGTAAAAGCAAGATCAAAAAGCATATAGAGTAATCAAACTAAATAGGCGGGGTGCTTATGAAAAAGACCATTTTGATAAGTTTTATTGCACTAGTTGCTTTAACCATTATTTATTGCCTGCAGAAAGAATTTATTTTCGCTTTAGCTTTGTGGAGCATTTATGGAACAGTATTATCTGTTTTTGTATATTTTTCTTTTTACAAATCAACGGAAGATCGCGAGGAGGAGTAACAATAAAGCTATTAAAAGGTCGGTGAAATAAACTTTTTTACAGACCTTTTATAAATTTACAACTGGGATATATGTTGGTAACAACTTAGAAACAAGTAACCCTTATTCTTAGTGTTATAGAAAAGTTATTATCTATTTCACTAAGGAGTTGGATATTTGTATGAAGACAATTACAAAATCTATATCGGTTTTAGCATTAGCAGCGGGCTTTACTTTTTCATCTCTATCTGGAACACTGCCATTCACTCACGAGCAAACAGCAAGTGCAGCAGAAAAAATAAACGCACCGTTCAGCGTATATGAAGTGACCGCAAACGTACTCAATATACGTTCAAAACCTAGCACTCAGGGAAAGATTCTTGATACATTAAGAAAAAAAGATCAAATTGAAGTAGTCAAGTTTGTAAATGCAGACTGGGCTGCCATTAAAATAATTGGCGGCACCGGATATATCAGTACTTCCTATTTAATGAAAGTCCCTACTACTGTTCATACAACTGCTAACCTTAATTTACGCACAGGGCCTAGCACAAGCAACAAAGTTGTAACAACTATTCCTAAAGGAAAAAGCCTCAGCTTCTTAGCTTGGGGCTACTCAAAAGATAAAAAGCTTTCATTTGATTGGGCTTTTGTAGAATACAACGGTTTTAAAGGATATGTAAGCACTGCGTACTTACAGTTACCTACTTATAGATAAAAATAGATAACTCCCTTGAATTATTTCAAGGGAGTTTATTTATGGACACCTTATTAATAGTGCCCTGCCCATGAAGCACCGATGATAATTAGTAAAATAAATAGCACAACGATTAGCGCAAAGCTACTTCCGTGACTTGATCCGTATCCGTACCCATAACCATAACCTCC
Source organism: Priestia megaterium NBRC 15308 = ATCC 14581 (assembly GCF_000832985.1). Lineage (GTDB taxonomy): Bacteria > Bacillota > Bacilli > Bacillales > Bacillaceae_H > Priestia > Priestia megaterium. The sequence goes on along the minus strand of NZ_CP009920.1, from coordinate 2,588,904 downwards.
GTAAAAACTCATTTTCTTTCACCTCCCTTTTTTGTAGAATATGTGAAGGGAAATGAAAACGAACATGAATATTCTTTATCACAAAATTCATTATAATTTATAAACGTTAACTCTTTTACTAGTAAGGCATAGGATATATCATCCCGTGCTTCATCTCTACATCTTTCCCTCGTTCCCCCTTTTAAAGTAAGAGTATATTTCAGCAATACAAAAAAAGAAGAGTTTATATAACTCTTCTTTTTTATTGAACCAGATTATCAACTTGCATGTAGTCATTATAATATTCTTCTAACGTAATTCCTTTCTTAGACACCTTAGAGGCGAGTTCTTTTCCGACAAATCGTATATGCCACGGCTCATATTTATAACCTGTAATCTGCTGCTTTCCTTCTGGATAGCGAACAATGTATCCGTATTTATATGAATTTGCTTCAATCCATTTGGCTTCAGGAGTATCTTTAAAACAATCTTGAGCCGCACACTTACCGGTGCTACTTGAGACATCTATACTTAAACCAGTTTGATGTTCACTGCTGCCTGGATGAGCACTGTAATGATTAGCTGCCGCTTCTCCATCTTGTTTTATATACGCTTGATAAAGAGATTCTTGACGGCTTTGAGAACGATAGGCAGAAACACCGGCTAGGTAAATTCCTTCTCGTTCAGCAGCTGAAAACATCCTTTCTAATGCTTTTGCTGCTTCTGTACGCATTTGGCGCTTTTCAATTTTTTCTTTAAATATAAACCGAACGTCTGGGTATACAAGGTCATTGGGTTCATAGTGATCAGGAAGAAGATTTTGCTTGTTTACTAACACACCAATGGATTCTGGGTTCCCTACAATTTCTATACTATTCTGCTTCTGTTTAGAAGAAGATAAAGGATTATGATCAGACGTATTCAAATGATCATCGTGCTGAAATAATCCCTGATGACCTAGATACGAGAATCCTGCGATAACACCCAGCACTATTAGTAAAGGCATTTTTTTATAAAGTTTCATATTTCTATACTCCTGACATCTTTTCAGCTTTTTAGGACACTCAAACATTGTATATAAATCAAGAAATAATTACTAATATAACAAACTAATTCCTATTATAAATTTTAGTATGCCCGGACCTAATTTTTTCAAACGTTCATTTTAAGCATAAAAAAGAGATGTCTCCTAAAAGACATCTCTCTTTACTTCTATTCTATAAGACTAGTATTAGTCGATAACTGTAATTTTAACTGATCTTCTGCCCCAGTCTTGTGCAGCACTATCTGAAGAAACGAATACATCAATTCGATTTCCTTTAATTGCGCCACCTGTATCTGCTGCTACAGCTTGACCATAACCTTCAACGTATACTTTTGAACCTAATGGAATAACGCTAGGATCAACCGCAATTACTCGTTGATTTGGATTTGATTTTAAATTTACTCCAGTAGCTGTTGTACCACTGCATCCAGCACAGTTAGCTGTATAAGCTGTTGCTTCAACAGTCATAGACTTGCCGCTAGCTTGCTGTTGAGACTGCTGTTGTTGCTGTTGAGCTGCTTGTTGCTGTTGCTGTTGCTGAGCTGCTTGTTCTTTTTGTGCTTGCTCTTGTGCTGCTGCTTGAGCTTGCTCTTGTTCTTTTTGTGCTTGCTCTTGCGCTGCCTGTGCTTGTGCTGCTGCTTGAGCTTGCTCTTGTTCTTTTTGTGCTTGCTCTTGTGCTGCCTGTGCTTGTGCTGCTTGAGCTTGCTCTTGTTCTTTTTGTGCTTGCTCTTGTGCTACCTGTGCTTGTGCTGCTTGAGCTTGCTCTTGTTCTTTTTGCGTTTGTTCTTGTGCTGCTTGTTCTTGCTGAGCTTGTGCCGTTTGAGACTGCTGCGCTTGTGCTGCTTGAGCTTGCTCTTGTTCTTTTTGTGCTTGCTCTTGCGCTGCCTGTGCTTGTGCTGCTTGAGCTTGCTCTTGTTCTTTTTGTGCTTGCTCTTGTGCTACCTGTGCTTGTGCTGCTTGAGCTTGCTCTTGTTCTTTTTGCGTTTGTTCTTGTGCTGCTTGTTCTTGCTGAGCTTGTGCCGTTTGAGACTGCTGCGCTTGTGGAGCTGCCTTTGCTACTGGCGCACTAGCTGTTTGAGATTGAGCTGCTTGTGCCGTTTTAATTTTAAATTGTTCTCCAGGGAAAACTAAGTCTGATGTTAAACCGTTCCATTCTTTAATTTCTTCTACTGTTACGCCATAATGTTGACCGATTGACCACAAAGTGTCACCACGTTTTACAGTATGTACGATTTCTTTTATGCTAGATAAGTTTAGTGTCTGATTTGGATAAATTAGTGTTGATGTTAAGTTATTAGCATCTTTTAGCTCGTCTACGCTCACATTATGATTTTGAGCGATTTTCCATAAAGTGTCACCTTTTTGTACTTCATACGTTCCGCTTGTAGAGGCAGATGCTGCACCTACAAATCCTGCTGAAAGAATTGCCGTTGTCCCTAGAGTAAATACAAATTTCTTCATTTTCCGAATACCTCCTTATTTACTCAATGACTGAATGATACCACCTGTTCATTTCACTTCCATTACAGGAATATTTTACTTTTATTACGGATTTAATTAATTTTAAACATTTTCTTGTAATATTTCTGACAATTCATTTTTGAATAATGATTAAATTTCATCAAAATCATGTTAAAATTTGAAGAAAACTCTATAAAAAGTTGGAGTTGTATTCGGTGATAAAAGTAACTTATCAGCAAAAAAACCTTCTAAAAGCTAACTGCTTTTAGAAGGTTTTTTTACTTATATGAAACAGTTAAAGTTGGAGCACATGCAGGATTGTCGCCCCCATAAATTTCAACTACATCACTTAAAAGGTCCGCTGGACCTGAGCTTGACAAGCGAAATTGAGTTTTGCCGGTCCTATTCATATATCCCCAAAGTGAGGAAGGAAGTTGAATAGTTGTATATCCATTATTGAGGGGAGGCACTGACATTTGGAAGCCCGCTGAAATAGATGGTGAAGCCTGATAATCTATTTGTTCTAAAGCACTGCTAGTTCCAAATACACCGCTTTTAATATCGCCTTTCAAAGATGAAATATTACCAGTTGAAGATTTGCGATAAATTTTTAAAGATACATCCGTAATGATTGCATCATCAGGTAAAGAACCCGTGTCAAAAGATAAAATGGTTCGGTATGTGTCGGTATTGTACATTCCTTTATCCCCAATTTTATGAATAGAACTACTCATACCGTCAGCTGATAAGTTTCCGATAAATCCATCTTCAGCAGCAAGTGAAGAAAATACTGAAGATTTCTCTGAAGTTCCAGAAATTTGATAAACTTCCGTCTTTACTTCCTCTTGGTTACCCGCTGCGTCTACACTAAAAAACTTTACTGTTTTGTTAGAGTTGATGGTAATAGGCTCAGAGTACTTTAGAGAATTAACAGTTGGTATGCTTCCATCTAATGTATAGTAAGTGGTGGCAGGTTCATTGGTTGATAATGTAACAGAAACAGAACTTCCATACGTTCCTCCCGCTGGTGAAGCAGCTGTAACCGGTGGGGATATATCTCCTGGATTAGGAGCATCGCCATTTTTCGGATGGCTTTTAAAAAAGTTCCAGCTTAATTTAGTTGCATTTGGTCCTTTAGGATCTGTATAAGAACCGGATGTACTTCCCCCTGACCAAGCATGTCCCATTCCTTCTATCATATACTTTTCCATTACTGTTTTTCCTGCTGTATCTTTGTAAATATATTGCGTATAGCTTCTTCCACCAGATACTGTACCTGTTGCAGTTTGATCTGCCGTATCATCAATATTGTTATTATCCAGCCCATCAGACGCTCTATCATTTGTTTGAGCCCATTGCGATAATATTTGATGCGCATTTATAGGCGCAACAGTGTAGTCAGCTGTCCCATGAAACAAAATAACTGGAACCACTCGTTTATGATCTCCCATGGCTGAATAGGCTAAATCTCCTTGTTGGATAGGATTAGGACCTCCACTGCTCATTGCTGTATAAGCACCTGTCACATTAGTCGCTGCTTTATATTCTAAGCCAGCCCCAACGCTGATAGCCGCAAATATGTCTGGATAAGTAGCTCCCATAATAACACTCATAGCTGCACCAGCAGATAGCCCTCCAACAAAGACTTGGTTGGCATCTATTGAATAACTGCTTTTTATTTGATTGACCATTTCAGCAATTAACGCTGGTTCACCGCTTCCCCTTGATTGATGAGCAGTATCAAACCAGTTCCAACACTTATTTGAATTAGCAGAAGAGGGTTGTTCTGGATAAAGAACAAGAAACTTCTCTGTCTCCGCCAGTTCATTCATTTGTGTTCCTGCTGCAAATTGATCAGGGTCTTGAGTACAGCCATGTAGCATAACTACTAGAGGTAAGGCAGCACCTCCCTGATAACTGCTAGGTACATACAGTTTGTATGTCCTTCCGTTATATGTTTTAGAGGTAAAACTTCCTGCGGCTGAAGAAGATACAGCACCTAAAGATAAAAAAAGTATAAAAGTGATCCCTGCTATAAATAATCGTTTCATCTTCCTGCTTCCTCCTTATATTGATATGGTTATACTTAGCAGCAAACGTACATATCGGTATGGTATGGAAATGAATAAGAGTTATTAGTAAGATGATAGCAAGGTTTTATGTAATAAAATTTATATTAACTGCACGATTTGCCTACGGTTATGAGGACGAATAAAATCATTCATCTCCTAAAAAAGAGAACGCTTACATAAAATTGTAAACGATTGTGCCGATAAATACTATAAAAAAGACATACCTTTTAAAAATAGGCCGGTATGTCTTCTATGGATTGCTTACTTAAGTATTCATATTGTGACTCGCTGCAATTTACCATAGCAATGGATTGAGGATAACGTTGTAAATGAGAAGGGAGCTCCTTAAACCCAAACTGATGATAATATTCAGGAAGAATATCGCTATACAGCATAAAAATAGCGCTGCGCTTCTCTATCTTCATCTTTTTAAAAAAGTCTTCAAGCATATCACGGCCATACCCCATTCGTTGATAAAGCTGGTGTACAACAACGGATCCAATACCATGCAAAGCAAACTTTAATCGAGGAGTTTGTAAAAGAAGCAAAATAAATGAACCAATAATTTGATCCTCTTCATTTACGTATACATATCGAATTCCATATGTTTCTTCTTTTTGATTATCTCTCACATACTCTTTATACGTTCTGCCTTTAGGCCATGCGGCATATCCCATTTGATAGACTTCTGCCAATTCTTCAGACTTTATTTTTCTTAATAACATGAACATCCCCTCTTTATTTATAATCCCATACGTCAGCAGACATTTTTTATAAAGTTAAAAATAGTTCCTGTATGTATATATTATACTTCATCCTACGGAAGCTTTCTTGCTCTGAGTGCTATTAACAGCTAATATGTGAGCTACTTTCTCAAAAAACTAGAAAGATTCCTGATAGTTGTTCCTTACTTATAGCAGTCATATAGGTAAAGATACTCTTTATCATTCCATAAAAACATAGAGATGTAAATGTATTTCCAGCTTCATTTAGCATTCATTACGTATTACTCATCAAAAAAAGCATAGAAACTACGTTCTATGCTTTACAGTGAAAGTAATCATCATTTCTTAAGCTTTTTCGTTCTCTACATACTCCACTAGATGAAAGAAAAAACGATATGTAAGAACAAGAACTTCACCTATCGACATTTTTTCATTAAACTCTTTTATAGCATCTAATTCAATATTCACATCCCATAATCCATCTTTATCATTAAATAAAAGTTGGACGCTTGTCGGACTTTCATTAAATTCTTTAGCAAAAAATTGTTTTAGTAAAGAACCGAATTTTTTTTGCATATGTAGCCCCGTTAATACTTTATATGTGCCAAACACATCATCCACTTCAAAAGAACATCCCTCAAGCTTAATAAATTCGAACCATTTTGATTCTACATATAGAAATTCACTTCTGTGTTCTTTCAAGTAAGAAATGGGCGTATCTAAAAACGAAAGAGGAAATTCTTCTGCGATCAGCTCGTCCGTTTCTTTATCTACTCTTTCGATATAAGAATCTTTAAAACGTAAAGATTCCTCTTTTTCTTCTATCATCAGGTTTTGCGGTACCAACTTTTTTTGCAACGCATATTCCTTTTCTTCCTGGTATAGAGATAAAGATTGACCTTGAACGTTCATTTCTTTTTCAATATAAGTTTGAATATTACTTTGTAACATGAAAAAACCTCCTGATTAATCTGCATCACTATCTTATATCATAACCTAAACAAGTGTTTATAAATATAGCCAAACAAAAAATCCTTAGGCTATGCCTAAGGATAATAATGATATATTCAAGTATGTATAAAAGATAATTTGGTTGCGGGGACAGGATTTGAACCTGCGACCTTCGGGTTATGAGCCCGACGAGCTACCGAACTGCTCCACCCCGCGATAATAAAAATGCCTGGCAACGTCCTACTCTCACAGGGACAAAGTCCCAACTACCATTGGCGCTAAAGAGCTTAACTTCCGTGTTCGGTATGGGAACGGGTGTGACCTCTTCGCTATCGCCACCAGACAAGAGATTGCTCTCTCAAAACTAGATAACAGTTCGCTGAGTAAAGCTTACGCTTTTAAAGTTTGGTTAAGTCCTCGATCGATTAGTATCAGTCAGCTACACATGTCGCCACGCTTCCACCTCTGACCTATCAACCTGATCATCTTTCAGGGATCTTACTAGCTTGCGCTATGGGAAATCTCATCTTGAGGGGGGCTTCATGCTTAGATGCTTTCAGCACTTATCCCGTCCACACATAGCTACCCAGCGATGCCTTTGGCAAGACAACTGGTACACCAGCGGTGTGTCCATCCCGGTCCTCTCGTACTAAGGACAGCTCCTCTCAAATTTCCTACGCCCACGACGGATAGGGACCGAACTGTCTCACGACGTTCTGAACCCAGCTCGCGTACCGCTTTAATGGGCGAACAGCCCAACCCTTGGGACCGACTACAGCCCCAGGATGCGATGAGCCGACATCGAGGTGCCAAACCTCCCCGTCGATGTGGACTCTTGGGGGAGATAAGCCTGTTATCCCCGGGGTAGCTTTTATCCGTTGAGCGATGGCCCTTCCATGCGGAACCACCGGATCACTAAGCCCGACTTTCGTCCCTGCTCGACTTGTAGGTCTCGCAGTCAAGCTCCCTTGTGCCTTTACACTCTACGAATGATTTCCAACCATTCTGAGGGAACCTTTGGGCGCCTCCGTTACATTTTAGGAGGCGACCGCCCCAGTCAAACTGCCCACCTGACACTGTCTCCCGGCCCGATCAGGGCCGCGGGTTAGAATTTCAATACAGCCAGGGTAGTATCCCACCGACGCCTCCACCGAAGCTAGCGCTCCGGCTTCTCAGGCTCCTACCTATCCTGTACAAGCCGTACCAAAATTCAATATCAGGCTACAGTAAAGCTCCACGGGGTCTTTCCGTCCTGTCGCGGGTAACCTGCATCTTCACAGGTACTATAATTTCACCGAGTCTCTCGTTGAGACAGTGCCCAGATCGTTACGCCTTTCGTGCGGGTCGGAACTTACCCGACAAGGAATTTCGCTACCTTAGGACCGTTATAGTTACGGCCGCCGTTTACTGGGGCTTCGATTCAGAGCTTCTCCCGAAGGATAACCCCTCCTCTTAACCTTCCAGCACCGGGCAGGCGTCAGCCCCTATACTTCGCCTTGCGGCTTCGCAGAGACCTGTGTTTTTGCTAAACAGTCGCCTGGGCCTATTCACTGCGGCTCTCTCGGGCTATACACCCTACCAGAGCACCCCTTCTCCCGAAGTTACGGGGTCATTTTGCCGAGTTCCTTAACGAGAGTTCTCTCGATCACCTTAGGATTCTCTCCTCGCCTACCTGTGTCGGTTTGCGGTACGGGCACCTCCCGCCTCGCTAGAGGCTTTCTTGGCAGTGTGGAATCAGGAACTTCGGTACTATAATTCCCTCGTCATCACAGCTCAGCCTTTATGATGAGCGGATTTGCCTACTCATCAGCCTAACTGCTTGAACGCGCATATCCAGCAGCGCGCTTACCCTATCCTACTGCGTCCCCCCATTACTCAAACGGCGGGGAGGTGGTACAGGAATATCAACCTGTTGGCCATCGCCTACGCTTTTCAGCCTCGGCTTAGGTCCCGACTAACCCTGAGCGGACGAGCCTTCCTCAGGAAACCTTAGGCATTCGGTGGACAAGATTCTCACTTGTCTTTCGCTACTCATACCGGCATTCTCACTTCTAAGCGCTCCACCAGTCCTTCCGGTCTGACTTCACAGCACTTAGAACGCTCTCCTACCACTGACATCAAAGATGTCAATCCACAGCTTCGGTGATACGTTTAGCCCCGGTACATTTTCGGCGCAGAGTCACTCGACCAGTGAGCTATTACGCACTCTTTAAATGGTGGCTGCTTCTAAGCCAACATCCTGGTTGTCTAAGCAACTCCACATCCTTTTCCACTTAACGTATACTTGGGGACCTTAGCTGGTGGTCTGGGCTGTTTCCCTTTTGACTACGGATCTTATCACTCGCAGTCTGACTCCCATGGATAAGTCTTTGGCATTCGGAGTTTGACTGAATTCGGTAACCCGTTGGGGGCCCCTAGTCCAATCAGTGCTCTACCTCCAAGACTCTCACAACATGAGGCTAGCCCTAAAGCTATTTCGGAGAGAACCAGCTATCTCCAGGTTCGATTGGAATTTCTCCGCTACCCACACCTCATCCCCGCACTTTTCAACGTGCGTGGGTTCGGGCCTCCATTCAGTGTTACCTGAACTTCACCCTGGACATGGGTAGATCACCTGGTTTCGGGTCTACAACCACATACTAAACGCCCTATTCAGACTCGCTTTCGCTACGGCTCCGCCTTATCAGCTTAACCTTGCATGGGATCGTAACTCGCCGGTTCATTCTACAAAAGGCACGCCATCACCCGTTAACGGGCTCTGACTACTTGTAGGCACACGGTTTCAGGATCTCTTTCACTCCCCTTCCGGGGTGCTTTTCACCTTTCCCTCACGGTACTGGTTCACTATCGGTCACTAGGTAGTATTTAGCCTTGGGAGATGGTCCTCCCAGCTTCCGACGGAATTTCACGTGTTCCGCCGTACTCAGGATCCACTCAAGAGGGAACGAAGTTTCAACTACAGGGTTGTTACCTTCTTCGACGGACCTTTCCAGGTCGCTTCATTTACTTCGTTCCTTTGTAACTCCGTATAGAGTGTCCTACAACCCCAAGAGGCAAGCCTCTTGGTTTGGGCTAATTCCGTTTCGCTCGCCGCTACTCAGGAAATCGCATTTGCTTTCTCTTCCTCCGGGTACTTAGATGTTTCAGTTCCCCGGGTCTGCCTTCAATATCCTATGTATTCAGATAAAGATACTGCTCCATTACGAACAGTGGGTTTCCCCATTCGGAAATCTCCGGATCAAAGCTCACTTACAGCTCCCCGAAGCATATCGGTGTTAGTCCCGTCCTTCATCGGCTCCTAGTGCCAAGGCATTCACCGTGCGCCCTTTCTAACTTAACCATTAGCGAATAAATGGTACAACATACTGTTGTGTTATTTATTGGTTTGATTAAAGAAAAGTTTCACTTTTCCTCAGCAATTACTGTTATCTAGTTTTCAAAGAACAAAACAACTGACTTCAATCACATCATGATAAACATCACTGTGATATCTACGTGCAGTTTTGCGCCGAGTAATCGCAGGCGCAATTATTAATGAGAGATTGAACTCTCAAAACTGAACAAAGTGTCAAAACGTACGTCATGTAAAAATCCTTAGAAAGGAGGTGATCCAGCCGCACCTTCCGATACGGCTACCTTGTTACGACTTCACCCCAATCATCTGTCCCACCTTAGGCGGCTAGCTCCTTACGGTTACTCCACCGACTTCGGGTGTTACAAACTCTCGTGGTGTGACGGGCGGTGTGTACAAGGCCCGGGAACGTATTCACCGCGGCATGCTGATCCGCGATTACTAGCGATTCCAGCTTCATGTAGGCGAGTTGCAGCCTACAATCCGAACTGAGAATGGTTTTATGGGATTGGCTTGACCTCGCGGTCTTGCAGCCCTTTGTACCATCCATTGTAGCACGTGTGTAGCCCAGGTCATAAGGGGCATGATGATTTGACGTCATCCCCACCTTCCTCCGGTTTGTCACCGGCAGTCACCTTAGAGTGCCCAACTAAATGCTGGCAACTAAGATCAAGGGTTGCGCTCGTTGCGGGACTTAACCCAACATCTCACGACACGAGCTGACGACAACCATGCACCACCTGTCACTCTGTCCCCCGAAGGGGAACGCTCTATCTCTAGAGTTGTCAGAGGATGTCAAGACCTGGTAAGGTTCTTCGCGTTGCTTCGAATTAAACCACATGCTCCACCGCTTGTGCGGGCCCCCGTCAATTCCTTTGAGTTTCAGTCTTGCGACCGTACTCCCCAGGCGGAGTGCTTAATGCGTTAGCTGCAGCACTAAAGGGCGGAAACCCTCTAACACTTAGCACTCATCGTTTACGGCGTGGACTACCAGGGTATCTAATCCTGTTTGCTCCCCACGCTTTCGCGCCTCAGCGTCAGTTACAGACCAAAAAGCCGCCTTCGCCACTGGTGTTCCTCCACATCTCTACGCATTTCACCGCTACACGTGGAATTCCGCTTTTCTCTTCTGCACTCAAGTTCCCCAGTTTCCAATGACCCTCCACGGTTGAGCCGTGGGCTTTCACATCAGACTTAAGAAACCGCCTGCGCGCGCTTTACGCCCAATAATTCCGGATAACGCTTGCCACCTACGTATTACCGCGGCTGCTGGCACGTAGTTAGCCGTGGCTTTCTGGTTAGGTACCGTCAAGGTACGAGCAGTTACTCTCGTACTTGTTCTTCCCTAACAACAGAGTTTTACGACCCGAAAGCCTTCATCACTCACGCGGCGTTGCTCCGTCAGACTTTCGTCCATTGCGGAAGATTCCCTACTGCTGCCTCCCGTAGGAGTCTGGGCCGTGTCTCAGTCCCAGTGTGGCCGATCACCCTCTCAGGTCGGCTATGCATCGTTGCCTTGGTGAGCCGTTACCTCACCAACTAGCTAATGCACCGCGGGCCCATCTGTAAGTGATAGCCGAAACCATCTTTCAATCATCTCCCATGAAGGAGAAGATCCTATCCGGTATTAGCTTCGGTTTCCCGAAGTTATCCCAGTCTTACAGGCAGGTTGCCCACGTGTTACTCACCCGTCCGCCGCTAACGTCATAGAAGCAAGCTTCTAATCAGTTCGCTCGACTTGCATGTATTAGGCACGCCGCCAGCGTTCATCCTGAGCCAGGATCAAACTCTCCGAAGAAATGTTTGACTTGCTCAATTAAAAAATAAAATTTAACGTTGACGTTTGTCGCTTTGTTCAGTTTTCAAAGTTCAACCGCCGCTCTTAAGCGACTTTATTATCTTATCAAGTTATCAACGTAATGTCAACAACTTTTTGAAATTCTTTTTTCAGCTTCGCTGTTAAGAGTATGTCTCAACGACGCTTTATAATAATATAATACTTTGCATATAAAGTCAATATGTTTCAAGAAGAAAAATGTTTTTTTCTCTTGTTTAATTTCTTCCCTTACCGAGAAGTAGTTAAACATAAATAAACTAAATTTTCTAATTTTTCATCTGTAACCTATATGTAATCTATATTAAGAAAGAAGCTCTTCACAAAAAGAGCTTCTTTCTTATCTTACTGATTAAGGTAAATAACGACGTGCACCTGCATACTCTTCAATATATCCCTTTGTGTTTAAAGGAATAATCTCTACTGTCCGCTCGGAGTTCGGCGAATGAATCATCATGCCATCTCCAGCATACATCGCTACATGGTGGACGCTTCCTTTTCCTTGGTTATAGGCAAAGAACAATAAGTCTCCAGGTTGAAGGTTATTCATATCTACTGGTTTCCCTGCTCGAGACTGTGGCCCTGAGTCACGTGGAATCGTAATACCATGGGATTGGTACATCGTAAACGTAAATCCAGAGCAGTCAAATCCAAAACCACTCATGCCAGCCCATAAATATGGAAGATTTAAAAATGCCTTTCCACTTTCAACAAGCTCCGTGCCAGTTGGTACAGGAATATCTTTTTGAGACGCGTAGATTTTTCCTGCTTTTGTAGAAATCCATGCTGTCTTTCCATTTGGTTTTAATATTTTATATGCACTCTTTGACTTTGCCAAAAGAGGTAAGCGCGTATTATAGCTAACTTCAATACCTTTCTTTTTCAAAGAAGGCGAATGATATAAATAAGTAGTCGGAGCCGTCACCATTACAAAAGGCTTCTTTGCATACTGTTCGTACCTTTTGCTATAGATTAATTGTTTAGTAGGCATCCATCCGGGATATCCTAATTCATTTCGAGAAGTAGGCTGTCCGTCTACAGCTACTTTGACCCAGTCTCCTTGTTCGTCTAAAACCGTTACTTTGTTTCCATATAACGCTTGTGTCTCAAGCATCCCATCGCTAGATAACTGCTGCTTCTGTTTCAAATTCATCGATGTGGTCCACTTTCTCATATCTACAGGATTAGTAGCTGACGGAGCGTCCACTTCCCGCAAGATGTTTGGTGCTGTCCACAGAGTAGCTGCTGCGACATCTATATAAGCAGTTTCTTTTTCTTCAGAAGCATGAACAGAAGGAACTGCACTGACCCCAAATGTAGCTAAAATAACTGTTGTTGCCGTTAAAAGCCAACGCTTTATATTCATCGTCTCTCTCCTTCTACTATATTACTATCCTTTTATTTTGAGATAGGAACGGTGATTTCTCCTATTCCAGGAAGATCTGATAAGAAAATCTCTTGACCGCTGTACTTTAACACATCCAGTTCAGTTGAAAGCCAAAGAGGAGCATCTAAGTCAAAATACGTGATATTCGGATGAGCGGCTGCCAGATGAGCAGCTGCTCCCACAGAAAGTGATGGTTCCATCATGCTTCCAATCATACATGCAACACCGTTCGCCTCAGCAATACTTGCGATTTTTCTTGCTTCATTAATTCCTCCGCACTTCATTAGCTTAATATTCAAAAGATCCACGTACCGCCCGCTTACAAGCCTTAATGCATCTTTGGAAGAAAATAGACTCTCATCTGCCATAATGGGTACGTTTACTCGTTCAGTCACAAACTTTAACCCTTCCCAATCATGAGCAGGGACAGGTTGTTCTACCAATTCAATACCAAAGTTGAAAGTTTCCATTTTATTAATTAATTGCACTGCTTGTTTTGGAGTCCACCCTTGATTTGCATCCAAACGAAGTTTTACATGATCCGGAATGACAGAGCGAATATGTTTAATACGCTCAAGGTCTAGCTCAGGAATTGAACCTACCTTTACTTTTAAAATGTCAAATCCGTCCGCTGCACTTTTTTGTGCGTCTTCAGCCATTTTCTCAGGTGTATCAACACTTATCGTCATACACGTAGAGATAGGCTGCTTATCGCCCAAGAAAGCATATAAAGGAATATTAAGAAACTTTGTATAGGCATCATGCAAAGCGATATCAGCAGCTGCTTTAGCACTTGAATTGTGAATACAGCAGCTTTGAATTTTTTTTAAGAGTTTTTGAAACTGACGTATATCCTCCCCTATTAGCGCTAGTTTAATAGGTCCTTGAAGTGCAGCTTGAATGCCTTCTAAAGAATCGCCTGTAATAACATATGTTGGCGAAGCCGCTCCTTTTCCTTTTATTCCGTTTTCTAACTGAATCTCTACACTTATGCTGTCTATCTCTGTTGCTGTTCGAAGCGCTGTTTTAAACGGAACGAGCAGTGGAACGGTTTGATGCTTTACAGTTATGTCTTTAATTATCATTTCAATCGCTTCCTTTCGATTCAGCACAAATATTCTTTCATACGTATTTTTGGTTTATTCTTAGATCGCCCCTAAAATTTTGGCGATCATCATACCAAAATAAGTACCTAAGAAGGAACCCATCAGAGCCATAATAACTCCTACCGGAATTAGTGCACGGTTATAGGCAGCTGCAAGCATTGGAGCAGACGCCATTCCACCAATATTAGCTAAACTTGCTACTCCGAGCGTAAATAAATCATATTTAAATAGTTTAGCTAGCAACAGCATGATCACTAAGTGCACGAACATAATAAGAAAACCAGATACTAAGTAAATAGGAGCCTGAGCTAAATTTGAAAAATCTGATTGGGAAGCAATTAACGCTACAACGATGTATAACATAACGTTTGATACATCGAGCGTACCTGGAATTTTTGCCGCTGGGGTTACAGCAAGCACTAGACCAACCACAGAAGCAATCATAATCGTCCAGCTCGTTGCATTAATAACCGCTCCCACTTCAGGCAAACGCCCTCCGATAAACGTAGAAAATGCTGAAACGAACAAACCTAGACCAAGTAAATAAAGAAGATGCTGAAACTGCGGGCCTTCTTTTTCGCTTTCAGAAGTTGCTGCGACTTCATCTATACTATTCTCAATAAAGCTGACGTCTGCTTTTGTCCATTTATTAAATTTAGATGCAAATGGTACAAGCCAAAACATAAACATAACCCATACGGCATAGTTAATCGTATCCATCATAAGAGCGTAGCCAAATATATTTTCTGGAACATCCAAAATCCCTTGGAGAGCAACCATGTTAGCTGATCCTCCGGTCCAACTTCCTGATAAAGCACCAAAAGCTTTCCACGTGTCCTCTACATAGAAATTCTTAAAGGTGGCATAGACGAGGATAAAACCTACCATTATGCTAAAAACCGCAACGATGAATCCTCCCAGCATTCTTGGACCAAGTTTAATTACACTTCGAACATCACACTTTAACAGCATAAGCATCAGCATGGCCGGAAGCAGTGCATTTTTAACGCCCGTATACATGGCGACATTTGATTCGCTATCCCCAAATACCCCTGCCGTTTGCATAAGAGCAGCTCCTATATAAATAAGTACAATACCCGGGATAAATTTAAAAAATCGATTGGCTTTAAATCTTTTTTCAATCCCTACCATGAGCGCAGCAAAGGCAGTTAACACACTCACATACATAAATCCATCTTGAATCATTTATTCTTCCCCCTTCATCTCCACGAAAATATTTTTATACAAAACAAAATCCAGCCCAACGTTTGAAAACGTCAGGCTGGATTTCGTCTAGGTCTATGTAGACAAAGCAGCTGTTATTTGCTGATATTTTTTCTGTGCATCATGAAACGCTACCACCAGCGCTTTTTGGGAAGACCCGAAGTAGCGGCTGTTAATGTCGTCTGTAAGGGTGAGATCACTTATATGACGTCCAATAAAAATTGATTGAACAAATCGAACGGTCAACTCAATCGTCGCTGAGCATTCCACATCAATAATTTTTCCATTTGTTTTATCAACTACCAGTCCTAAAAAATACTGATTGAACTTTTTAGTAATCGGATTGCTTTGAGGAGCTTTGGCATCTCCAATAATATAGATAGTATCTTGATCATACATGATTTTTTATTCCTCCTAAAAGAGATAACAGACGATGCTAGGGACCGGCAAATGAACGTTTGCGGAGCTACGCAACATGTATTCGCTTTCATAAGGAACATTATAATCTATTCTCAATATATCATCTATAAAACAATTTCACAACATAACTTTTATACTATTCAGAATAAAATAATATTTTTTCAAAAAAAAGAGATTGAGACATAACAAACTTAATCCAACCTAAAGACGAACAAATGGGAGGCATGAGCCGAACCGCTTGTTACACCGCAGTTGATTTCCATGCAAGACTTCGCTTTCCGCGGGCGGTGGCTGAGCCTCCTCGTTGCTTGCGCTTTTTCCGCAGGAGTCTTCGCCTTGCCCTCCAATCAACTGCTAGAAGGACCGAAACAGATGAAACTCACGTTCACCACAACAAAAAAACGAACCACTAATCAAACATGTTGATCAAGGGTTCGTTTTTCACTGTGGATCAAGTACTTTTGTCACAGCTTCTTTCTACGTCATCCTTTGAACATGGTAGAGGAAAAACGGTTAGGGTAATCTGTCATCACGACTTTTACTGAAACCTGCTGGAGCTTTAAAAAATTATCCATTTCATTAATCGTATATACCCGCAAGTCTAATCCTTCTTGCTTTGCTTTTTTCCCATACGCAGAAAGAGCAAACGACATATCACAGTGTAGGTGCGCTCCTATCGATTTTGCTTTTCCAATCGTATCTTCGCTCACCCCTTCAAATAAAAAACCTGTTGGTATATATGAATGGAGAGATCTCACTTTAGCCAAACTATCATAGTTAAAAGATGACAAAATAACCTGATCTTCTAAATCAAACTCATCGATTAGACGAAGAACTTTTTCTTCAAGTTTTGGATAGTAAATTCGGTCATTTTTTAATTCAATATTCACCGTTAATTTTGTCTTTTTGTCCATCATCCACTCAAACACTTCTACTAATGTCGGAATCCATTGTTTAGAAAAACGAGAGTCATACCAACTGCCAGCATCGAATAAACGCAGCTGTTTGTATGAAAATTCTTGAACATACCCCATTCCATTCGTCGTTCTGTCAATTCGTTCATCGTGAATAACTACTATTTCCCCGTCTTTTGTTAATTGTACATCTAATTCAATACCTGCAACTTGCATTTTCCTAGCTTCTTCAAATGCAATCATTGTATTTTCAGGATATCGTCCGCTAAAGCCGCGATGCGCATAAAGATCAATTGAACTATTCATTGTCCTCTATCTCTCCTAACTAGTCATTCACTAAGTAAAAAGCTCGTCCTCAAAATAACTTGAAAGACGAGCTTCGTAATCATACGTTATTTTTGATTGGCTACTTCTAATGCTCTATTTGTTTCTTTTGCTGCTTGATCAAGCGCTTTTTTTGGCTTTACTCCTTGATATAGGCTTTCCATCCCTGTTACTACTTTTTGACGCGATTCAGGAAACACAGAAATTAAAGCACCTTGTGTAGCTGGAGTAGGCTTTGTTTCACGAAGCTGATCAACCGTTACTTTTAACTGCGGATATTTCTCCCACTCTTTTTTCACAATATCTTGTTCATACGCTTTTGGGTTAACTGCAAAGTATCCACTTTCTACGTGCCATTTTGCTTGAACTTCTGGTGTTGCTAAATATTTCATGAAGTCCCAGGCTGCTTTTGATGTTTCATCACTGATTCCTTTAGACATCCATAAAGATGCTCCGCCAATAGCTACTCCTTGGCGATCCTCTTCTTTTGGGACAGGAATATAAGATACGCCTACATCAAATGGAGCATTGTCTACTAGTGTTTTAATACCTGCTGATGAGTCCAGGAACATTGCAATTTTTTTAGATTGAAATGCTGCGCGCATATCATCCCAGTTTTGTCCTACATTGTAGAATGTACCTTCTTTATACATATCATTGATTAAATTAAATGCGTTTTGTCCTTCTTTTCCATTAAATCCTGCCTTCTCAGCATCACCTTTACGGCCGTTTTCGTGATCTACATACAAGCCGCCCTGAGAAGCAACTAGCTCTTCAAAGAACCATCCGTAATTTAGAATTGAAAAACCGTATTGCGATGTTTTATTTCCTTGTTTTTCTGTTAATTTCTTTGCAGCCGCCTTTAATTCATCATACGTTTTTGGAGGATTTTCAGGATCTAACCCTGCTTTTTTAAAGGCATCTTTATTATAAACAAGAACAGGTGTTGAAGAGTTGAACGGCATTGAGTATTGCTTTCCATCTACTTGGTAATAGCTTGAAATGTTTTTCTCCCACTGTGAAGTATCATAGTGGTCTTGATCGATAAACTTTTGAACAGGCTGAATCTTACCGCTGTCTATCATGAATTTTGTTCCCACTTCGAACGTTTGCATAATAGCCGGTGCATCCTTTGTTCCTGCTACTGTGTTAAATTTTGTTTGTGCTTCTTCATACGTTCCTTGGAAAACAGGCTTTACTTCGACTTTGTCCTGAGATTTGTTGTACTCATCGACAATTTTATTGAGTGATTTTTCAAGGTCACCGCTCATAGCGTGCCAAAATACGACTTCTGTTTTACCTGATGCTGTTTTTTTTGTTTCTTGCGCTTCCGAAGAACCAGTTGAATTTGAGCAAGCACCTAGAATAACTAGCAAGCATGCCGTTACGATAGCCAATATCTTTTTCATCACATTCACTCTCCTATTTAATTGCACCTTGGGTTAATCCTTTTTGAAGACGTTTTTGACCTAGGAATAATAGTAATAATGTCGGTAAGATTACAACAATGACAGCGGCCATAACCACTCCCCAATCAGTTGAAATCTCCTGTGTTTGCATTTGCTTTAAACCAATCTGAACGGTACGAACATCCTCTGTATTTGTCACTAATAGTGGCCATAAATACATATTCCATGTTGTTAAAAAGCTATATACACCAAGCGTAACTAGACTTGTTTTAGACACAGGGAGCACGACGTTCCAAAAGAAACGAAAGCGGCTGATCCCTGCAACTTGAGAAGCTTCATATAACTCATTCGGAATGGTTTTAAACTGCTGACGCAACAAAAATGTCCCAAACGCTAAAGCAAAAAAAGGAATCGTTAATCCTAAATAATTGTTAATCCATCCTAGCTTTTGTGCTGTTAAAAAGTTAGGAACCATCGTTGCTTCCCATGGAATCATCATCGTAGAAATAAAGAGAAAGAAAATAGCATCTCTTCCTTTAAATTTAATAAATACAAATGCAAAAGCTGCCAAACTTGAAACTAACAGCTGCCCGGCCATGACAAAGATAGACCCAGCAAAACTGTTAATTAAATAATGAAGCAGCGGAACTTTTTCAAAAGCGTCCCGATAGTTTTCAAATGAAAAAGATGACGGCCAAATCTTCCCTTCTAACACTTCCGCTCCACTCATAAAACTAATGGAAAAAGCGTATAGGATAGGAAACATCAATACTAAAGTAGCTGCAATGAGTAACAAATAAGTTGTCCATTTTCTCGTAATGCTCATTGATAATGTACCTTCCTTTCTCCAAGCTTGAATTGAAGAGCGGTAACCAGTAGAATACAGAAAAATAATATTGTAGCTTGAGCACTTGCAGAGCCAACATTGTAGTTTACAAATGCATCTTTGTAGATTGAATAAACAATGACATTTGTGGAATCTGTAGGTCCGCCTTTTGTTAAAATGTCAATTTGTCCAAACGTTTGAAACGCGTTAATAAAGGAAACCGTAATAATAAAAAACAGCGTTGGCGAAAGCATAGGAAGCGTAATTTTACGGAGCTGATACCAATAGCTAACTCCAGCAATACGCGCGTTTTCATACAGCTTTTCATCAATATTTTGCAACCCGCCAAGTAAAATTAAAAAGGTAAACCCAATGTTCATCCAAATCGTCGAGATAGACACAGCAACCAATGCATACTTAGGATCTAATAACCACTGCACGTCGTGAATCCCTACAAGGTTTAATACTTTATTGATAACCCCGATTGTCGGATTATACATAAACATCCAAATCACAGAAGAAGCCGCTACGCTCATTCCCATCGTAGATGAAAACATTGTTCTGAAAAAACCAATTCCTTTTAGCTTTTCATTTGCGATTAGCGCTAGGAATAAGGCAATAACTAAGCCAATAGGTACTGTGTAGAGTACAAATAGAAAAGTAGCTTTCATACTTTGTAAGAAATTAGGATCTGTAAATAGATATAAGAAATTTTGCAGTCCTACAAAATTCAAGGGATTTCCCTGTGTGTCCGTAATAAAAAGACTTAAATATAATGTCTTAATCATTGGGTAGAAAAGAAATACACTAAATAACAGTAATGATGGCAGTAAATAAGCTAGTCCAACAATGATAGTAGGCATTGATTTTTTTTCTTTTGGGTTTGCTAAAACAGAAACAGGTGAGTTTGCTGTTTTGGTAACAGCACTCATACTAATGCCCCCTTTACAGTTAAATCTTCTGCTGATGGTTCGTAGTGCAAGCATGATCCTGTATCGCCATCAAATAAAAACAGGTGTTTTGGATCGATAAAAATAGGAACTCGCTCCCCCACCTTTATAGTCCATTGACCGTTCCACTTAGCCATCCACTGCTTGTCACCCATATGAAATGTAAGCAGTGTTTCCGTGCCTAGAATTTCTACATTATCTACTTCCACAATAAAACTCGTATTATCGTTTGTGGCAAGCTGTATATGCTCAGGTCTCACTCCAACCACAACTTCTTTTTTACCGTTAAGGTTACTGTGTGGTGTACTCATAGAAATAGCTCTTCTATCTTCAAAAACTAGTAAGTTATTTTCTATAGAAACGTTTGATAAATTCATAGGGGGAGAACCTATAAAAGATGCTACAAACGTGTTCTTTGGTGCATTGTAAATATCAAGCGGACGTCCAACTTGTTGAATATTTCCTCCATTTAAAATCATCATTCGATCCGCCATCGTCATCGCCTCTGTTTGATCGTGCGTGACATAAATCATCGTAATACCTAACTTACGCTGAATCTGGCGAATTTCTGACCTCATTTTCGCGCGCAGCTTCGCATCTAAATTTGATAACGGCTCATCCATCAAGCAAATAGGCGAATGAGTAACAATAGCACGTGCAAGCGCTACACGCTGACGCTGTCCTCCCGAAAGCTGTCTAGGCTTTCTCTTTAGATATTCACTTAAACCAAGCATCTCTGCTGCTTCCCTGCAGCGCTTTTGCTGTTCTTGCTTTGAAATTTTCTTTGTATGCAGGCCAAAAAGAATATTTTGTTCCACTGTCAAATGCGGATATAAGGCATAGTTTTGAAACACCATTGACAAATCGCGCTGACTTGGAAGCAGTTTATTTGCTTTTACATCTCCAATTAGTAGCTCTCCCTGCGTGACTTCTTCTAATCCGGCAATCATTCTCAGCATTGTACTTTTCCCACATCCGGAAGGACCTACTAGTACGAAAAACTCTCCCGGTTCAATTGTGACGTTAATATCTTGAATAACATTTGTTTTTTGATCGTATGACTTCCCAATGTTAACTAGCTCTACTTTTTTCATTAAAAACGCTCCTTTCTCTATCATTCATATTTTTTCCACAACCATGATTTCCCTGTAGAAACTGCCGTAGCTCCCGCTTTTAAAGCAGCTTGGATATGGCTTTCATTTTGAATGAGTCCACCTGTAATAATAGGGATACTTGTTTTTTTAACGACTTTCTCTATCATCTCCGGAATTAATCCTGGCATTAGTTCTAATGCATCCGGTTTAATATCTTGAACGGTTTTCAACCCTTGTGCTACCGCGTCTGTATCCACTAGAAACAGCCGCTGAATAGCAACCAGTCCTTCTTGCTTTGCGTAATTAATGAGTGAACTTTTAGTGGTTACGATACCTGTAGGTTTTACAAACTTAGCAAGGAATTTAAGCCCTTCTCGGTCATAGCTAATCCCTGGAATTTTTTCAACGTGTAAAAAAACCGTTCGATTATGCTGTTTGAGTAAATCTACATAGTGTTTAATCACACTAATATTGCCCGTTAATAAAAAGGCGGCCTGGATCTCTGTTTCTAAAAATTGTTCTAAATTTTTCGGGCTTTTAATGGATGCAATCAAACGGTCTTGCCCAAGCTGTTGTAAGAAATCTGCTTCCTTATTCAAAACGATGCCTTCCTTTCATTCACAAAAAACCACAAAAAACGCATAGGGTATTGATATAGACCTATTGTTTTTTGTGGTTTCTCAATTTCATAACCTTAGTAACTATTCACTTATCGTTCACATGTTTTATAATAATGGTTATTTATGAAGGAAATATAAAGAAGCTGTTGAGTTTTGTAAAAAAACCGTATAGTTCCTGTAAATCGCCTAAAAATCAAAAAGCCGTTGATTTCTCAACGGCTTTACAGTGCACATTCTTCAATTTCAAATCCTAAATCTTCAATCAGACCCCAGTCAGCTGTAGGTTCTTGACCTTGAGTCGTTAAATAGTCACCTACAAAAATTGAGTTTGCAGCAAACAAACCAAGCGGCTGAAGTGATCTGAGATTGACTTCTCTGCCTCCTGAAATTCGAATTTCTTTCGTTGGATTTACAAAACGCATCATCGCTAACAGCTTTAAGCATTGCATTGGCTTTAACGTCTTTTTGTCTTCTAGAGGCGTTCCTGGAACGGCAACAAGAAAGTTGCATGGAATAGAATCTGCATCTAACTTTTTAATTTGAAAAGCTAATTCCACGGCTTGTTCATTTGTCTCGCCCATTCCAAAAATCGCACCGGAACAAGGTGACAAACCTGCTTTTTTAGATGTAGTAACCGTATCAACTCGATCTTCATAGCCATGCGTAGAACAAATATTGTCATAGTTATCAGCGTGAGTATTTAAATTATGATTATAGCGATGAACACCCGCCTCGACTAGTTCGTGTGCTTGATCATCTGTTAAAAATCCTAGACAAGCACAGATTTTTAAGTCTGTCTTTTGACGGATCTCTTTTACCGCTCCCACTACGTGCGCTACTTCTTTATCCGTAGGGCGGCGGCCTGATG
This sequence comes from Priestia megaterium NBRC 15308 = ATCC 14581, assembly GCF_000832985.1. Classification (GTDB taxonomy): domain Bacteria; phylum Bacillota; class Bacilli; order Bacillales; family Bacillaceae_H; genus Priestia; species Priestia megaterium. The sequence goes on along the minus strand of NZ_CP009920.1, from coordinate 2,566,343 downwards.
CCACGATACAATATGTACCTGCTTTTCTTTTTTGAGCTTCAAAAGCACCTTCTATAATTTTCTCTTTTGTTAACCACGCATACTTATCAATCGGCGCTTCTGATACGATCGACTGCGAACAATATCCACAGTCTTCTGGGCATAAACCCGATTTAGTATTAATAATCATATTAAGCTTTACTTTTTTTCCATAATGATGATGACGAATTAAGTACGCGGCATTCATGACCTCTAACACTTCTTCATCCGGTACATAAAGAAGTTGAAGCGCTTCATTATATGTAATTTCTTTCCCTTTAATAATAGACTGAGCAAGTGCTTTCCAATTTCTTAAACTTGTGGTTTCCATCGATTCCCCTCCACTTTAGTAAACTAAAAAAATATAAAGTTAACAATTATAACTAAAAGTTACCATTACTTCTCCTTTTATGTCAACACTGTATAAATAATAGTTAACTAAAAAAGCCGCTTCTATGATATAGAAGTGGCTTTTTGCTTATTGTGCTTGCAGTGTGTAAATAACCGATACAAAGTCTCCAGATTTTTCAGCGTATGCTTCAACACCCGGATACTCATGAGTTAGAGCAATACCTGCGTACATGAGCTCATCTCCATAAGCTGTTTGATCTGTTTCCATCACTGTATATTCATAATCAGGATGAAGCCCTTTTAGCTCAATGTGTTCGTAAGAAGGATTTGGTCTAGACAATACTTGATAATAACCGATGATTGCCTGTTTTTGATCGGATGAAACAACCATCCAGCTCGTCACATTTCCATCTTGTTCAAACGGACTTTTTAAACGATAGAATATGCCATTTTGAATAAGGGATCGGTGTTTTTTATAATACTGAATTTGTTGTTTTACAGTTTCTTTTTCATCTTCTGTCATCAGCGTAACATCTAACTCATAACCAAATGCGCCAAAATACGCAACGTCTCCTCTTGTTTCTAGACTTGTTACTCTGCGTACTTGATGATTTGGTACGGCCGATACGTGTGCTCCCATTGAACTGATTGGATAGGCAAAAGACGTGCCGTACTGAATTTTTAGACGTTCAATCGCGTCCGTGTTATCACTCGTCCAAGCTTGAGGAGCATAATAAAGCATTCCCGGATCAAATCTAGCGCCCCCGCTTGCACATGATTCAAATAAAATATCCGGAAACTTCCTTGTTAGTCGCTCATACAAGTCATACACACCTAAAATATAGCGATGTACTACTTCAAACTGACGGTTCGCGGGCAGCCCTACAGATCCAATCTCCGTTATATTTCGATTCATATCCCATTTTATATAAGAGATAGGCGCTTCACTTAAAATAGCTTCCATTCGTTCATAGATATAATTCACTACTTCTTCTCTTGAAAAATCAAGCACGTATTGATTTCGTCCATGAGACTGATGACGATTTGGCACATGAATCAACCAATCTGGATGCTTTTCATACAAGTTGCTTTGCTTTGAAATCATTTCAGGTTCAAACCATAACCCAAAGTCCATACCTAAATCCGTTACTTTTTGAGCCAATGACTTCATACCGCCCGGAAGCTTATTTTCATCTACAAACCAATCTCCAAGAGAAGTTGTATCATCGTTACGTTTACCGAACCAGCCGTCATCCAATACAAAAAGTTCAACGCCTAGCTTTTGCGCTTCTTTGGCAATATGTACAATTTTCTCTTCGTTAAAATCAAAATACGTCGCTTCCCAGTTATTGATTAAAACTGGTCGCTCCAAATCCCGCCATTTTCCTCTAGCAAGACGCTTGCGATAAAGCTCATGATACTCTTGGCTAAGGCCGTTTAGCCCGCTATTTGAATAAGCCAGTACTAGTTCTGGTGATTGAAAAGTTTGTCCCCTTTCTAGTCGCCACTGAAAATCAAAAGGATGAATGCCGATCGTTATTCTTGATACATCATAATGATCTACTTCCACTTGTCCAAGAAAGTTTCCGCTGTATACAAGACTAAAACCATACGCTTCTCCACTGTGTTCAGTTGCAGCTGGATTCTTTAAAATTAAAAATGGGTTTTGCTGACTGCTGCTTGTACCTCTCGCACTAGAAATACTTTGAATACCTGGCTGAAGCATTCGTGTTTTCACGTGTCTTTCTCGAATCCACGCACCGGAAAGCTGAACCATCTCATAATTTGATGTAGGCAAATCAATGCTGCCGCTCATGATACGCAAAATATCGACTGGTTCTTCTCCTCTATGCTCAAATCGTGCGTGACGCGTAATAATATTTCGGTCTTCGTAAACGGTATACGTTAAAATAAGTGATGCATTGAGCAATTTATCAATCAGTTCAACTTCTACACTCGTGGCTTCACTCTCTTCTTCTACATATGTAGCAGGTAAGCCGTTTAATGGCTTCTTGCCTTTGTAAATTTTATGGTTATCGTATTCAAAATTTGTGATTCGGCTTCCGTTTTGTTGAAGAAGTTGATAGGCTGGCTCTCTGAAATCTGTTGTTCCATAAGAAGGATACTCTTGTTTGATTGTTTCAAGAGAAAATGCTAGTTCTCCTTCATATACCGAAGCGCTAGCTCCTCTTGTTTCTACACGCAAAAAATGCTGAAAAGATGAACGGTGCTTAAGCTTTTTTCCATAGTACAAGTGACCAAGCTGCCCGTTTCTCAACACTGAAAAGATATAACTTACATCGCGTCCCTGCAGGTGAAATTCCTTTGTACGTTCATTAAATAAGATTCCCACTTTATCCCTCTCCTTACCATCAAATATCTAACGAGACATTTCCTTTTTCATCTATTGCCGTTGCATGCTCAAAAGCAGATGCTAGATTAATCTCTTTTCTCTCAAACCATTTCGCTAAATCTTTGAATAACTCTTCTGTTTCAACCATTCTTGTGTCTACTCGCAGTTCAGTTTCATAGCTATGAAGAGACCAAGTGCTTTCACTAAATAAAGTCATTTCTACATCTAGACACATTTCTTTCCAATTAGTGGCACACAGAATAGGCTGATGCATGTCTGAACATGCAATGGTGTAACGGTTAGAGCCATTCTTATTCATAAAACAATGAACAAAAGAGGCACTCACATCGCCCTTACTAGTTTGTAAAGATTTATATAGTTGGATATCTAACAATGGAACGCTCCATTTTAATTTCATTTTTGGAAGAATTCTTTTTTTAACCGACTTGACCGTTAATTTAATAAAATAAACACCATCTTTTTTCGTTTCATCCAATACGACATGCACACCTGGTTCCTTGTTTATCTCCAAGTTTATATAGGGTGTAGCAATCACTTCCTTCATCTCCTTTACCATCATTCTTAACTTTGTATACCAACAAAAATGTAACCGCATTCAAAAATTTGTTTTCGTATTTATTACAAGTAGATCACCCTAAACGAAGCTTTTTTACTTTCTTTCATTTTATGTAAAATACTTTCTAGACTCAATGGTAAAAATCAAAGTGAAAAAAAGCATTTTTTTGCTTTATCTAGTAATCAATTAAACGCTTTTTATCTCTTAGCGCGCAATTTTCTCTTCTTTTTCAAAAAAAGATGACAAACCTAATAATATAGTATAATAATAAATAATGCAGAATGATTATACACAGAAAGGATGACAAATATGAATCATGAACCTTCTCTTCTTAAACAACTAAAATTATGGCATATCGTCGTGATAGGCTTAGGCTACATGGCACCTATGGCCGTTTTTGATACATTTGGCATTGTAACTGAATCAACAGATGGACATGTTTCAGGCGCTTATGCATTCACGTTGATTGCTATTTTATTTACAGCCATTAGTTATGGAAAAATGGTAAAAGCTTTTCCCGGAGCTGGTTCCTCTTATACATACGCACAGCAAGTAATGAATCCAAGCATTGGTTTTTTGGTAGGATGGACGGCTCTTCTTGATTATCTATTTCTGCCAATGATCAATGCACTTTTGACAAATATTTACCTAAGCTCTCTGTTTCCAGGTGTTCCAAAGGCCGTATGGATTATCAGCTTTGTTGTGATCATGACCATAATGAATATTTTTAGCGTTCATTTAACCGTTTCTTTGGGTACGCTATTAGTTGCTTTTCAAATTTTAGTCGCTATTATCTTTATTATTTTAAGTGCTACAACTCGAGGCCAAGAGCTATCATTTAAACCGTTTATAAGTGAATCGGCCTCTATATCTCTGTTATTAAACGGAGCAGCTATTTTATGCTTTTCTTTTTTAGGATTTGATGCTGTAACCACCATGGCCGAAGAAACACTTAAGCCTGAGAAAACCATTCCTAAAGGGATTCTCATTATTGCATGTACGGGAGGCGCCTTATTTATCACAGTTTCTTACTTTGCTCAGCTCCTTTTCCCTTCAGCCTCTTTGTTTCATGATTTAGAAGGTGCATCAGCGGAAATTGCTTATAAAATTGGCGGCCAGCTTTTTCAATCTATTTTTGTAGCAGCGGCCTTGACTTCAACTATTGCTTCTGGACTTGTCTCACATATGAGTGCATCAAGACTTCTCTATGCAATTGGGAAAGATGGTTATCTTCCTCGGAGAATTTTTGGCTATATTCACCCTAAAACAAAGACGCCTATTTGGAACGTGGTGATTATTGGTGGCCTCTCTTTAATTTCACTAGGTCTGTCTCTTGAAAAAGCTACCTCTTTAATTAATTTTGGTGCTTTAATTGCTTTCAGTTCAGTGAACATAGCGGTTTTTATCCATTATTTTATTCATCAAAATAAGCGGTCCTTCAGTGGATATATTTCATATGTACTTATGCCTTTACTTGGCAGTTTATTTTTGTTTTTTATGTGGCTTAACTTAGAAACAACATCCTTATTTATCGGTATTATATGGAGTATAATCGGAATTATTTATTTACTGATTGCTAGACGAAAAAATACTATTACCATTCCTACTTTTTATTTTGATTAAGGAACTAGACTTAACACATGAAAGCTACATTTACTATACCAATGAAAAAATCCGAACGTATTTGATTCTCAACCAAGAATCAAACTCGTTCGGATTTTTCTTCAACTAAAATACTTTCGTACCAGTCTCTTTTTATTTTTGCGATTGTGAGACTTTTTCCAAAATACGTCTTTTACGATAAAGCATCATTCCAACTTCCCCTATATCGCTAATTGCTTGTTTGTTAATATACGCTCCAAATACCATTCCTGCTATAGGAATCATTTGGAACAGCTTTTTCCAGCCCAAGTTGTCCCTGTAGGTTAGAAACACTTCTCTCCACCCTTGCAGCTGCTGCAAGCTCTGCGTTCGATTTCCGCTTGCTAATTCTTCTAAAATCGCACGTTTCCCTACAATGTCAGAAGACGAAAACTGCATGCATTTGACCATAAAAATTCGTTCCTCTTGCTCAGTGGGGTCGTAACCATAAGAAACAGCCACTTCTTGCAGTGTCTTAAGTGTAAGCCCTAATACAAAAGGAACATCAATAGCTAGTGTAAAAATCCCGCCTATCCCGGTTGTGGCTCCTTGAAGCTGTGCGTTCTTTTTTCGGACTTCAATAAAATGCTCTGCCAATTCATCCATTTCTTTCAGAGATAAATGCTGAATATCCTCTATCGAAAGCTGTTTCTTTTCTTGTAATTGTGCTGATGCTTTTTCTAGCGTGGCAGACGTATTAGCTAAATACTGGCCTCCATTATCAACATACTTAGCAATTTCATCTAATAATTTTTCTATTTTTTGATGAATGAATTTTGGCGTTACTTTATCTAAAGCTGAAAAAGGCAAACGAGCCAGCCGCTCCCAGAAAAAAAGTCCTTTTTGGTCTTTCTCCCACTTTTCAATTTTTCGTAACTCTACTCTTAACTGCTCATGCTCTGACATATCCTCACTCTTTTCCTCGATTTATCAGCTCTGCCCTACTTGTTTATTCCGCACATATTTAATGATAAAAAACAATGCAATTAAAACAACAATTCCGATTCCAATAGGCTGCATATATTGAGACACAATCGGCCCCACCTCTTTCCACTTAGGTCCTAACTTATATCCTAAATATACGTAAATAGCCGTTACTGGAAGCATCGCCACAAATGTATAAATAGAAAACAGCCATACATTCATTTTTGCCATCCCGCACGGAAAAGAGATAGCCGTGCGCACTCCTGGAATAAAGCGTCCAAAAAAAGCAACCCCGCTACCGTACTTATTAAAAAAGCGATCGGCGGCGTCAATTTCTTTTTCTTTCACCAAAAAGTATTTTCCATATTTTAAAACCAGCGGTCGTCCACCGTAACGTCCCAGTCCATAAAGAGTCAACGGTCCACAAACACCGCCTACTGTACCTGCAAGGATAGCCAGATACAAGTTCATATCACCTTGGTACACCCAATAACCTACTAAAGGTAAAACAAGCTCTGCCGGGACAAACTCAAACGTTAATGCTAGAATTACGCCAAAATAAGAGAGCTGTTTTAGCGCTTCAATTAAAGAAAGTAAAACCGACTCTAACAAAAATTCTCCTCCTCATATCATTAAATCTAAGACTGCAAAACTATAATTTAGCCGATTGATAGATAAAAACCAACGCGGCATAGTTTTTTCCTTTCCCTCTTTACGTATTACGTACTACAAAAGTTTCAATAAAAAAAAGCGCTAGTTTTATCCAGCACTTTTATAGTTTAAAGTTAATTTGAATAATACCTACTTTACGAAGAGCATCGTATAAAATAACTAAAGCCGGTCCTAAAAATAATCCGACAAAGCCTAAAAGTTTAAATCCAATGTACAAACTAACTAGTGCAGCCAAAGGTGAAATACCCATATTTGTAGAAAATACTTTTGGTTCTACTACACGTCTTACTACCGTAATGACTCCAAATAGAATAAATAAGCCGATTGCTAATGAGTCATGCCCTTGCGTAAGAGCAAAAATCCCCCATGGAACGAGCACCGAGCCTGTCCCAAGGATTGGTAAGATATCGACAATTACAATTAATAAACTAAGCAGCGCGGTATACGGAACATCTAATAACCAAAGCCCTACATAAGCCATTACAAACGTCATGACACTTAAGATAATTTGTGCCTTAATAAAACCAACCCCCGCTTGGATAAGCTGAGTGATGACAACTTGTAGCTTATATTTCGTTTCTTCTGTTAAAAATGACTTAATTTTATTTTTAATAGCAGGCAGCTCAAGGCTGATAAATACAAGTGCTACTAAATAAATAAGAAACTCTAATAGAAACCCAGGAACAGTAGCAGCAAAGCTAATGATGATTTCCACGGTACTTTTTAATAGAGAATCTAATGAATTTACGGTTTTTTCAAGCGTGCGCTCGATAGAAGAAATCACTTCTGTAGGAAGAGCGTTTGAATAGTATTTCCACTTAATAATAGTTGGAAAAATCGCGGTTTCATAGATTTCTTTTACAAAGGAAGGCGCTATTTTTGAAAGAGCAACCACTTGCGTAACGATTGTCCGAACAATAAAAAATCCAATAAGTATGAGCGAAACAACATATAAAATGAAGGTCATAAGCACTGCATAGACTCTCTTCATTTTAAAAGATTGATGCAATTTTTGAACAATACCCTCAAGCGCTAATGCTGTTAATAAAGCAAACACAATTGGTAAACTGTAAGGGATTAACAAACATACGATTACTATCGAGGCGATGACCCATATTCGCTTTTTCCACATACTCTACTATCCCCCTACTAGCTAAGCTATCTCTATATTTATTGATAAAGAAAGGAACCAGTGACTGCTTTTATGTAAGAATAAAATTTGGATATATTTATACCTGATGTTACATATTATAGGGTCAATTCCCATAATAATAAAGGAATTATTATGAAAAAAGCTACTTATTCTAATTTTTCGAATAGAATAAGTAGCTTTTTAATTTATAAATTAGCCGGCTCTCATGATCTCTGTACCTTTTTTAGGGTCAAATTTGCCTTCAGATTTAGACATCACAATTGCTGCTAGTGTGTTTCCTACTAAGTTAACAACCGTACGTGCCATATCCATGATTCTGTCTACTCCAGCAATGAAGGCTAATCCTTCTGCCGGAACACCGATTGTTCCAAGAGTAGCCAGTAATACAACAAATGATGTTCCTGGCACGGCAGCCATTCCTTTAGATGTAACCATCAATACCAGAATGAGCGTCAGCTGTTGAACGATCGTTAAATCAATACCGTACACCTGTGCTAAGAATAACGCTGCAATCGCTTGATAAAGAACGGAACCATCTAGGTTAAATGTATAACCAATTGGTACAACGAACGATACGATAGCTTTTGGACAGCCCATCTTTTCAAGTTTTTCCATAATACGCGGAAGAACTGTCTCAGAACTAGATGTACTGTATGCTAACAACAGTTCATCTTTCATATAGCGGAATAAGTGGAAAATGTTAATTCCTGCCCATTTCGCAATTCCTCCTAATACAACAAGTAGGAAGAAAATTAAAGCTAAGTAAACTAAGATAACAAGCTTTCCTAATGAAAGAAGTGAATCTAAGCCGAATTTTGAAACTGTTACACCAATTAAAGCAAATACACCAATTGGCGCCACTTTCATTACAAGGTTTACCACGTGAAACATTGCGTGAGAAACACCGTCGAAGAATTGTACAACTGGCTTTCCTCTTTCTCCAATTGCCGCTACTCCAAGTGCAAATAACACTGTAAAGAAGATAATTGCTAGCATGTCTCCTTCAACAATTGACTGGAAAAAGTTTGTCGGAACAATGTGTAAGAAAGTTTCAGCCACTGACTTTCCTTCTTGCTGTTCGGATGTTTCAACGTATTGTGAAATATCACTCTTCTGTGCTGAATGAATGTCTACACCTTGCCCAGGATGGAAAATATTAGCAATCAATACACCGATTACAATTGCAAAAGTCGTAATAATTTCAAAATAGAGAATGGTTTTAACGCCGAGCTTTCCGACCTGTTTACCGCTCCCTGCTCCTGCAACTCCAACGACTAAGCTTGAGATAACAATTGGAATAACAATCATCTTAATTAATCTTAAAAATAGGTCTCCTAGCGGCTGTAGGTATGTTACTACACGCGGATCATTAAACCAAATTACCCCTACAAGAACACCGAGGATTAATCCGGTAAAAATCTGCGTAGCCAAACCAAAACGAATTTTTTTCATAGATGTACCTCCCCAAAGATGTATGACATTTGTATATACTTTTCTGAAAAAACAAAAAAAGACTATTCTTAAGAAAGAACAGCCTTTTACTTACGCTATTTTGGGCTCTTTCTCTCAATGAAGCAAACGGGGTTAACTGTCGGATTCGGAATTGAGAGTTTCCTACCTTTTGTAAGGATTCACCCCAAGGCAGCTTTACTGCCGATAATGATTCCCCCGCTCTATACGATTAAGCTTATTATTCAGTTTTTATAAAATTAAAACGATCTATACGTTGTCATACGTTTTTTACAGTCAATAAAACTAAACAGAAGTCTTACTTTTACTTAACTTTATACTGCACAAATATTAATTTACTATTTTTCGACACGTTTTGTCAATACCTATGTTTATAAAACGCTTTCAAAAGGCGATAATATATATTTATGCAAAAAAGCTATTGCAATGTTGCAATAGCTTTTTCTTGCTCTTTGAGTCTCTATTAGAAGTTTAAGGGAATAAAGAACACGCGTATTTTTTTATAAAAATACAAAATATAGAATAGCTGCTAAAACAATTCGATATAGTGCAAATGGTACTAATTTGATACGATTAATTAATTTCAAGAAAAAGCGAATAGATACCAGCGCAAAAATAAAGGCGCTGATAAAACCAGCAATAAAAAACGGTAGTGCATCTGATGTGAAATACTGCCAGTTTTTAACCAATGAAAGTCCACTTGCTCCTGCCATGATTGGCACTGCCATAATAAATGTAAAATCTGCCGCTGCCTTATGGCTCATTCCAAGAAGAACCCCTCCTGAAATCGTTGAGCCTGAACGAGAAAAACCTGGCCAAAGAGCAATACATTGAAACAGTCCTATACCCAGTGCTTGTCCATAAGACATTTGGTCCACCGTCTCTACACGCGGACGTTTAGGGCCAAACAAATCTGCTAGAATCATTAATACAGCTCCGACTACTAAGCCAATTAGTACCGTATTTAAAGAAAACAAATGTTCATCAATGTAATCATCAAACAAAAGTCCTAACACTCCTGCAGGTAACAGTCCAACAATTACCTGCATTAAATTCAAGCGATTTGTCGGTCCAATTGGAGCAGCTGGCTTTTTTCCCAATCCTAATAAATTAATGAAACGATCTTTAAAAATAACTACTACTGCTAAGATCGAACCTAGCTGAATAACAATTTTAAATGTATTAGCTACTGGAGATGAAAATAATTCTTTGGAATTTAACCACAGGTCATCCACAATAATCATATGCCCAGTTGACGAAACAGGAGCAAACTCTGTTAAACCTTCTACAATCCCTAAAATGATTGCTACAATAATTTCCCACATAAAGCTATGTACCTTGCCTTTCTTTCAAATTAATAAGCTTATCGCTTCGTTTTACATGCTCAACTATTTTCCTATTTTGACACTTGCTTTTTTATCATAATTGTTAAAACTATGAAATACAATGTGTATTTGCAAAAAGATAAGAATCTTTAATAATTCGTAATAAAAACCTTACATGCTATAATCAAAAAACACGATATCAGCTTTTATTTATTTTAGAAAGCAGTCACTATGTTCGGTATAAATTCCGGTCCCTTAGCTAAAAATGAATCATCTAGACTATTTTTCTTTAGTATAAAAAATGACTAAATCATTATGTTTTTTCCATCCCCTTTACTGTCATCTATCATTTTAATCAACTAGTGCTTGCTTATACGACATATCCCCTAAGTAATTTGAAACTTTTTTCTCTCTTTTCTCGTATATAGTAGTATCTTTTTTAGGAGGCTTTTTACTATGAATGGAAATGTACGTACAATGAAATGGGTCACTGCTGGGTATGAAGCCTTGCTGGGAATTCCTTTAATTGGCGCGGGGATTGTTATGGGCTTTAGTTATACTCCTCTTTTTATTGGATTTATTCTTCATGCTATCACGCTCATTTTAGCTAATAGACGAGGGTTATCTGCGTATGGAAACATACTAGGGATTGTTACTTCACTGATTGCTTGGATTCCATTTTTAGGGTTTATCATGCATATTATTACAGCTATTGTGATTGCAATCGATGCTGCTAGACAACGCTAATTGTCTAGCTTTTTTTATTTAAGGGTTGATTTTTTACTGAATGATGGTAAACTTAAGCCGTAAATTGAATAATTTGAATGTTATTTCTACTAGGGGTGTCTGATAGCTCAGACTGAGAGAAGAGTGCAATAAAACTCTTTAACCCTTTGAACCTGATTTGGGTTATACCAGCGGAGGGAAGTAGTCTTGAAAAGAATAGTATATGTTTATTCTTTTTTCGCCTATTCCATCGGGTTCTGTCTATCACAGAACCCGATTTTTTTATGGTTCGGTATAGCTACACTTTATGCGAAACCGGAGGAATATGTAATGTCAAAACAAAATGTATCAGTTTCTATGAAAAAGCCTTTTCCAAACAGTCACAAAGTATATGTCCAAGGATCTAGAGAAGACCTTAAAGTGCCTATGCGTGAAATTCATCAGTCTCCTACTACAGGATCTTTTGGGGAAGAAGAAAATAGTCCCGTACGTGTATACGACACGAGCGGTGTTTATACAGATCCCTGTTATGAAATTAATTTACAAAAAGGATTACCGGCTCTGCGTGAAAAGTGGATTGCAGAACGAAACGATGTAGAAACATATCAAGGCCGTACGGTTCAGCCACAGGATAACGGGTATTATGATGGTGATCCAAGAGATCAGTATGAGCGCTTTATCACTAATCGTTTACCTTTGCGCGCGAAAAAAAATCAAAATGTAACGCAAATGCACTATGCAAAAAAAGGAATCATCACGCCCGAAATGGAATTTATCGCTATTCGTGAACAGATGGATCCTGAAGTCGTGCGTGAAGAAGTAGCAAGAGGACGTGCGATTATCCCTAATAATATCAATCACCCTGAGAGCGAACCGATGATTATCGGCCGCAAATTCCATGTGAAAATCAATGCTAATATCGGAAATTCAGCTATTCGTTCAGCTATTGAAGATGAAGTAGAAAAAATGACATGGGCAACGCGTTGGGGAGCCGATACAATTATGGATTTATCAACAGGAAAGGATATCCACACAACGCGCGAATGGATTATCCGCAACTCGCCTGTTCCTGTAGGGACCGTTCCTATTTACCAAGCGCTTGAAAAAGTAAAAGGTGTAGCAGAAGATCTAACGTGGGAAGCATATCGCGATACATTAATTGAACAAGCAGAGCAAGGTGTTGATTACTTTACTATTCACGCAGGTGTACTTTTACGCTATATTCCTCTAACAGCGAAACGTACGACAGGTATTGTTTCACGCGGAGGATCCATCTTGGCGCAGTGGTGTTTAGCTCATCATGAAGAGAACTTTTTATATACTCGCTTTGAAGAAATCTGTGAAATCTGTAAAGCATACGATATTTCTATTTCGCTTGGCGATGGGCTACGTCCTGGTTCCATTGCAGATGCTAATGATGAGGCACAGTTCGGTGAATTAGAAACGCTTGGTGAATTAACTAAAATTGCTTGGAAACACGATGTTCAAGTTATGATTGAAGGCCCTGGACATGTCCCTATGCACCTCATCAAAGAAAACGTAGATAAACAAATGGAAATATGCCAAGAAGCTCCCTTCTATACTCTTGGACCGCTTACAACCGACATCGCTCCAGGCTATGACCATATTACATCAGGTATCGGGGCTGCAATGATTGGCTGGTTTGGGACAGCTATGCTTTGCTACGTAACGCCAAAAGAACATTTAGGTCTGCCAAATAAAGAAGACGTTCGAGAAGGCGTTATCACCTATAAAATTGCTGCGCATGCCGCTGACCTAGCAAAAGGCCATCCAGGAGCACAAAAACGCGATAACGCGCTGTCTAAAGCAAGATTTGAATTTAGATGGAATGATCAATTTAACCTGTCACTAGATCCAGAGCGCGCAAAAGAATATCACGATGAAACACTTCCCGCTGAAGGTGCTAAAACAGCCCATTTCTGTTCAATGTGTGGACCTAAATTCTGTTCGATGCGTATTTCTCAAGATATTCGTAACATGGCTCAAGAAAATGAAAAAGATGTAAACGAAGTAAGAAAAGAAGGAATGAAAGAAAAAGCTAAAGAGTTTGTTAACAGTGGTTCAAATATCTATCAATAATGAAGTAGAACAGCTTAAAGAACAAATTAAGCAGCTTGAAAGAAAGTTATTATTTGTTCAGCAAAATTGTCAGCACATTATCGTTGAATCCTCACATTCTTCCGTAAGACGCTGCATTAAGTGTTTCTATCAGCAAGAAGCAAAAGCTGAGCCAGAAATATTTTAGTTGAAGAAAAATCCGAACGATTCATCGTTCGGATCTTTTCATTGTGATGGTAAACGTAGACTTCATATCTGTAGCTGCTTTCTAGCTATTGATTCAGTTATGTCTCCATCTCTTTATCTTTTTTTGAAACGTGCTTTCAGCACGTTCTTGACCCAATATAGTATTTTAATAATAACCCAGCCTATAAATGTACCTAGCGTATTCAAAAAGATATCATCAATATCAAATACTCGTTCTGTTAGCTTGTACTGTAAAATTTCAATCAGAAAACTGATTAAGAAACCTGTCGTAAACACTTGAATAAAACCGTCAAACCACTTCATAAACAAAGGGATAAACATTCCAAGCGGCGCAAACATCACGATATTCCCCAGTATATTTGTCAGAGTGAGCATTATATTCCCGCTGTCCCACATCAGACAGATCGTGCTAAATAAATCCAAGTTCATTGCTTTTCCGTAAACATGTTCGTTTTCCCGTATGAGAGTAGCATAAATGACCACTGCCGTATACGCAATAAATAGAATGAACATGACTTTTTTAACGATTGACCTGATGCTTACATTCACTTCAACATCACCTTCTTTGACTCCCAAAACCATTTATTATTATCTATATGTACCCGTCCACTGCTTTCATTCGTAGTGAATGCATTTACATGCTTTTTTATCCTATCACATCAATAAATAAATACAATTCCCTTTATACAATTTTATTAAACTTGATTCTTTATAAATAAAAATCCTCATTATTTTATGCTACTCATTTCATTAATTTCTACATATATAAATAATAAGAAGCAGCGAGTAACACTTCGCTGCTTCTTATTTAATCTGGATAATAAGGATTCAAATGGATTAATACTTCCTGAATATTATCATGTTTTTTCATAAGTGTTGCTTTGATTTCTCGTCCTAAATCATGACCTTCCTTAATTGTTTTAAAGTGGTCAATCGAAATACGTACATCCACTAATATGTAATGGCCATGTTCTCTTGCTCGAACGCGATCAATCCGCTTCACATCTTCAAATTCATAAATGCTTTCTTCAAGTTCTTTCAGTAGCTCTTCATCAATATTGCCTTCCATTAAGATTTGAAAAGACTCTCCCATCATTTGTCTGGCAATGTTAAAAATTAAATAAGCAACAAATATACTTGCTATTTTATCTCCGTATAACAGCAGTTGAACATCCATTTTATCACCAATAATCGATAATAAAACACCAATTGCCGCTGCAATAGAAGCAACAATATCTGCTTTATGATCAAAAGCAATTGCCTCAATTGCCTTACTGTGGTGCTGCTTCGCTACGTTTAAAGAATAACGGTACAACAATACCTTTGCTATGTATGAAATAACAGCAATCCACATGGCTAAAATATTTGGAGATTCAACCGGATGGAATAAACCAACGACTCCTTCAAATACCACATAAAATGATACAAGCAATAAAATAATTCCTACGATTCCTGAGACAATCACTTCTGCTTTTCCATGTCCATATGGATGGTCATCATCTGCTGGTTTATTTGCTACTCGTATAACCAATAAGACAATAATAGAGGCAAATACGTCCGCTGCAGAGTGAATACCATCAGCAAATACAGCATCACTATTTCCAATCCATCCTACTATTACTTTTCCTAGCGTAAGAGCAATATTGCTCCATACGCTAATCCATGCTACTTTTTTCGCAATGGACTCCCTTATACTGTTGTTCATTTCCACACCTCGACTTACTTCTTGAAAAATCAGCTTTTTTATCTTATCACTGCTCATTCAAGTGGGTCTAGAGCAATCTATTTTCGCTTAGCTATATATGTTTCAGTACCGCAAAATTACTGATAACCCACAACATGCTCCTTATTATTTCTCCGCCAACTTCTTACGGTCTGTTGCCATTGGAGGTTCTTCCATCCAACCTTGCTCAATCATAATCCGAATTCCATCTTTTCCGTACTTTCCTATACGTCCAATTAGCTGAGAAAATTCTACTGCTACATCCGAACGGAACGACATAGACAAGCCAGCACCGCAGTTATCAATAGCGATCGTCACCGCTGCGGAAGTATGATACATCATCAGTTTATCTGAAAACGGTGAAATCGTTGAGTTGGTTACATACGCATCAAGCAGACGCGGACTTGGTAAATCAGCTTCAGACAGTAACTCGGTAAAGTGCTTGATTTGCTTACTCGCAAGCTTGACTCCATCAAAAAAATAAGAGCGTAATTTTTGTGTGGTGGCTACTTGACTAAAGGCCAGCATCAGCGTTTTACCTAATACATTTGTATTAACAATTTCTTGAATAGCCGTAATCTCCAAAGAAGTTAGAGGATGCATTTGAGAGAAAAGTGGTGATATAAACGTTTTCTGGTCCACAAAATTCACTTTTACAGGATAAGGAATAAACGGAGGTCTCATCAGCATGCTTTTTCTTAAAATAACGTGGTTAGAACTCTCTAAAAGACTGTCGCTTTCTTTTACACATCGAGACAGGTGATCATAAATATCTTGCCTTCTCACTGCGCTTAGGGCTCTGGCATATTTCTTCATACCTCCAATTGCCATTTCATTTACATAAATAGCCATAAAAATATCATCAAATAAAGCAGGAACTCCTTTGTTCACATCTTGTTCCCCAAAACCTACTGGTATTGGAATTTTTTCTGAACTGAATAATTCCGTCAATTCGTCTACATGAGTTTGTGAAATCTGATGGGCTTTTTTTAAGAGCTCCTTAATCTCGGCATCTTTTACAACAGATAGAAAATACCCAAGAACACATACATACAGCGTATCGCCTAAATATTGCGCCCATAAGTAACCTAACTCAGCTGCGTTCAACCGCTGATTTTGTTGATGTTTTTGCATTTCGCTCTTTATATTTTCGTTCATTCACTTATTCTCCTTTTGGATAAAGTCGTACTTTTACTATCTCCAAAGAAGCGCTGAATAAACCGCATAAAAAAGACCTAGATAACAAGTCTAGGCCTTTTAGGTTACGCATATTTCTGGTCTTCTGTTTCTTTTCTAAAAAAGCTTTTCATCGCGTGAAAAACGTCTGATTTTTGTTTTAAAATAAAGTGTCTAAAACTTTCGTCTTGAATATTTTTGTAAGCAGACATTAAAGTGGAATGTCGATTGTACTGATTCACTTCCCCATATCCAAACATATTTGACACTTTCATTAATTCATTTACTAACTTTACACACCTTGCGTTATCTGAAGTTAAGTTATCGCCATCTGAAAAATGGAACGGGTAAATATTATAGCGGCTCGGATCATACTTTTGGTTAATTAATTCAAGCGCTTTTCGATAAGCAGATGAACAGATGGTTCCTCCGCTTTCTCCTTTGGAGAAAAAGTCTTCTTCTGATACTACTTTTGCCTCTGTATGATGCGCAATAAATTCAATTTCCACTGTTTCATATTTCGTACGTAAAAAGCGTGTCATCCAAAAGAAAAAGCTTCGTGCCATATACTTTTCCCATATGCCCATCGAACCGCTCGTATCCATCATAGCTAAGACGACTGCTTTCGATTCCGGCTTTATAACTTCATTCCACGTTTTGAATTTTAAATCTTCCGGATAAATAGGATGAAAAGCAGCCTTTCCTGTCATTGCGTTTCGCTTATAAGCGCTCATCATCGTTCGTTTTTTATCAATATTCCCCATCAAACCTGTACGTCGTATATCATTAAATTCAATGTGTTCCACAACAATTTGATCAGATTCTTTTCGCTGAAGATTAGGCAGTTCTAATTGAGCAAATAAAGCCTCTTGAAGCTCCATAAGAGACACTTCTGCTTCAAAGTAATCTTCTCCAGCCTGGTCACCTGCTCCTTGACCTTTCCCTGCTCCTTTTTGACCATCTCCAGCAGATCCATCACGTGCTACTACATCCCCAACTTTACTGTCTCCATCACCTTGACCCACATGTTTGTTTTTATCATAATTGTACCGAATTCGATATTCATCCAATGATTTGATCGGAATTTTAACAACTTCTCTTCCATTGGACATCACGATATTTTCTTCTGTAATTAAATCCGGTAAATTATTTTTAATTGCTTCTTTAATTTTTTCTTGATGTCTTTTTTGATCATCGTGGCCTTTACGATGGAGGGACCAGTCTTCTTTTGAGACAGCAAAACTTTTATCTACTTCTTTTCCCACGCTATTCCCCTCCTTATTTAAAAAACACCTGCACGTTTTTACTCGGCATGCATAAGCTATACCGAAAGTTTCTGACAAATACCTTTAGTTCAAAGGTTGGTTACTCTTATCCTATGCGCAAGAATGGTATACTTGCTAACTAATTCTTTCACTATTAACTATTCATTTTATAGTGTCTAGTGTCATGTATATGTTTATGACTTATCATATGATGGTTAAGTGCAATGCGTACTACACATTAGCCTAATTATGCAGAGTTTATTTTAAGAGATAAGAAAAACATGGCACAGATCGGAAGTGCCATGTTTTCTTGTTAGTACTGAGTTATCGATTTAACAAACTTCCTACATAGCGCAGCAGTTCATTAGCAGATACTGAATTGTATCCATGCTCATCAATCAATCGAGCCACTACTTCATTTACTTTCTTCAGCTGCTGCTCATCTGGTGTTTTAGTGGATGTTGTAATTTTCACTACGTCTTTTAAATCCGCAAACAATTTTTTCTGAATCGCTTCGCGTAAACGCTCATGGGAATTATAATCAAATCGTTTTCCTTTACGTGCATAAGCCGAAATACGAATTAGGATTTCTTCGCGGAATGCTTTTTTTGCATTTTCTGAAATACCAATTTGTTCTTCAATTGAACGCATTAATTTATCATCTGGATTTAACTCTTCTCCTGTTAGCGGATCACGAAGCTTATTTTTGTTGCAGTATGCTTCGACATTATCTAAATAATTATCCATTAATGTTTTAGCGGACTCTTCATACGAATAAACGAACGCTTTTTGCACTTCTTTTTTAGCAATTTCATCATATTCTTTACGCGCCAGAGAAATATAATTCAGGTAACGCTCTCGATCCTCAGCAGAAATAGACGCATGCTGTGCCAGCCCTTCTTTCAATGAACGCAGTACATCTAATGCATTGATTGATTTAATATCTTTTCGAATGATGGTAGATGAAATGCGATTAATGACATAACGAGGATCAATACCGCTCATTCCTTCATCCGTATACTCTTTTTGTAACTCTTCTACGTCTGCATCGTTATAGCCTTCTACAGATTGACCGTCGTATAGGCGCATCTTCTTTAATAAATCGATATCGCCTTTTTTAGGCTCTTTTAATCTCGTTAATGTAGTAAAGATAGAAGCAATACGTAACGTATGAGGGGCAATATGAACATCTGATACGTCACTTTCACGAATCATCTTGTCATAAATTTTTTCCTCATCACTCACTTTTAAGTTATATGGAACAGGCATTACAATAATTCGTGAATGCAAAGCTTCATTTTTCTTATTGGAAATAAACGAGCGATACTCTGTTTCATTCGTATGCGCTACGATTAATTCATCTGCACTAATTAAAGCAAATCTTCCTGCTTTAAAGTTTCCTTCTTGGGTTAAAGAGAGTAAATGCCATAAAAATTTCTCATCACATTTTAACATCTCCTGGAACTCCATCATTCCCCGGTTTGCTTTATTAAGCTCTCCGTCAAAGCGGTAAGCACGCGGATCTGATTCAGATCCATACTCTGCAATTGTTGAAAAGTCAATGCTTCCTGTTAGGTCGGCAATGTCTTGAGATTTCGGATCAGAAGGACTGAACGTTCCAATTCCAGTTCGTTTGTCCTCTGAGAAGAAAATGCGTTCGATAATGACGTCTTCAATTCTCCCGCCATACTCTTCCTCTAATCGCATTGTATTTAAAGGAGATAAGTTTCCTTCGATTCGGATACCATACTCTTCAAAGAAGTCTTTACGTAAATGATGTGGAATTAAATGCAGCGGATCTTCATGCATTGGGCATCCTTTAATAGCGTAAACAGCTCCTCGATCAGTAAGCGAATAAGCTTCAAGCCCTCTTTTTAACATGGTCACTAGCGTCGATTTACCACCACTTACTGGACCCATTAAAAGTAAAATACGTTTACGAACATCTAAACGCTTTGCAGCTGGATGAAAATATTCTTCCACCAAGCGTTCTAGCGAATCTTCAAGTCCAAACATTTGTCCACTGAAAAATTTATAATGTCTTTTACCATTTACCTCTTCAATTCCTGCATCCTTTATCATGTTGTATACTCTAGAGTGTGCAGGCTGAGCAATTAAAGGCTCATCTTTAATCAGCTTTAGGTACTCTTCAAATGTCCCTTCCCACTTAAGACGATTCTCTTCTTCGCGGTATCTTTCAACTTTCTTTAATATATCCATTAAAGGACCTCCCCTACTAGTTATGGTGCTAGTGAACAAGATTAATACAATCTATGCAGCAAAATGTTTGAACATGCTTTTTAAATTGTAAAATTCAGAAATTTGTCCTTGCTAGGCATTCACAGTAAAGTATTTATTAGCTATAATAAAAGAGTAAGAAGGAACGGCTAAACTTTGTTAGAGAACTTATGTCTCTAGAAGAGTTATTTTGTCATTATTATCATCATGAGATATGGGAAGTCGGTTTTAACTGCAGTAGCTATATAATCCTTTTAATTAGATTGAGGAGGAAAATCAATGCGCTTACTTTTAGTATTAGGAGTAACAATTGCTTTTTTAGCATCCATCTTCAGAGCGGGATACAATGATAAACCGGGCGTTAAAAAATAACCACTACATATCATCGTCGACATAAATAAAAAAGCGAGGTTCAATAAAATTTGAACCTCGCTTTTTACTTAAGATAAACCAGCATAATTTTGTTGACGCAGCGCTTCATAGATTAAAATAGCTGCTGTATTAGATAAATTTAAAGAACGAACATTTTCTGTCATCGGTAAACGAAGACATCTTTCCATGTTCTCTTCAATAATGTGCTTTGGCAGACCCTTTGTTTCTCTTCCAAATACGAAGAAATGATCCTGCTCTAAGTCACTATAATCAAATGTTGTGTGTGGCTGCTGACCAAATTTTGTGATGAAGTAGAAACCTGCTTCAGGATACTTTTCGAATACTTCCTCTAATGAATCATGATACACCACATTTACAAATTCCCAATAATCCAATCCAGCTCGCTTTAACATTTTATCATCTGTTGAAAAGCCTAACGGACGAACTAAATGCAGCGTCGTATTTGTTGCTGCACATGTTCGCGCAATATTTCCTGTATTTGCTGGAATTTCTGGTTGAAATAACACTACGTGTACTCCCACAAATTTTCACCTCTGCTAACAAATCTATTCATCATTATACCACTAACTTGCTAAAACGAAAGACTTACCGATCAACGATATGGAAAAAATCATACTTAATCTTTGGCGTGTAAGCCGTTGAATCTTCATAAGCCCAATATCTCATTCGACTATTATACGTGTTCGCATTCACAAGAGGCATACCGTGACCGTCTTTTGCTACAACAATCGTCGTATGATTCCATCTTCCATCTCCTTCAAAATCGTAGCAGATAACGTCTCCCGGGACAAGTTCGCTTGCTGAAGATTTCCTCACAGCCCGAAGTCCTGATTTGGAGTTACTTAAATAGCTGTGCATGGAATGAGCAACTGCCCAGCTATAGCTCCAGGCGTTCCCTCTCATCCACCATCCGTTTGCTTTTTTAGGATATCCCCGCATCGGCGCCTTTCCTGCATGCAAACACTGTGAAATATAGTTGGTGCAGTTTACCTCAAACTGCTTATAACTCTCATTAGGTTTATCCCAATGTTTTTCTGCATACTGAACAGCCGCAAGACGATCATAATAAGAGGCTCTTTCTTCGTCTTCCTCTACTTCTTCTACATCCATTTCAGCCTTATCTTCAGAAAAACCCTTTACCAGCAGCTCATCTTGAATAAGCGTATCTTTATAAAAAAGAGCTAAACGATCTTCAATTTCTTCTTCTATATAGAAAAAATCGTTTTGTTTTAAAAATGCCTGAATGTGCACCTTATATAATACTCTTGTTTCTTCCTGATCCGTATGAGCAGATTGAATAGAACCTTTCATATTACATTTTAAAACATCAACTTCTCTTTTTTTTATAAGAGACCGCTTTAGCTCACACTGATGTTCAATGAAAGGCTTAAAGTCTTCATGAAGCTCACCTTTTACATAGCTGTCCGCACGCGCTTTAATTAAAGTATATAATACATTCCTTTTTGTTAGCATAATGTCACCACTTTTCTAAGCGTTTATTATACGCTATGACTCATTAGCTAACTTTATCAATAAAAATAAGGTTTAGATCTCTTGAAGCATCTCTATACCTTTTGACATTTCTTCAATTACTTCTTGGTCCTTTTCTTTTTCTCTTAAGTTCATAAGTATATCTAACGCTTCTTTATCGCCAATTTTGCCTAACGCCCATGCCGCTGTTCCTCGAATGACAGGGCGAACGTCATTTTTAATTAATTCAATTAAATCTGGAACAGCGGTTTGATCTTTAAAATGGGCCAGTGCAATAATGGCATTACGCTGAATTGGCTTTTTCCCTCTCCAAGAACCTGAAACATGTCCAAATTTCTCTTTGAATTCACGATTACTCATCGTTAAAAGCGGTTTTAATTTAGGCTTCGCAAGTTCTGGGTCAGGCTCCATCTCAGGGTGAAAATGAAAGTCTTTTCCTTTATTTTCAGGACACACAGTTTGACATGTATCACAGCCATATAAACGATTGCCTAATTTACTTCGAAATTCTTCAGCTAAAAATCCTTTTGTTTGGGTTAAAAAGGCAATGCATCGCTGCGAATTCAGCTGACCACCTGTTACAAGCGCACCTGTAGGGCACGCATCAACACACTTATTACAAGTACCACAACCGTCCTCTATCGGTTTATCAGGAGGAAACGGGATATCTGTAATCATTTCTCCTAAATACACGTAGGAACCAAATTCAGGTGTAATAATGGCACAGTTCTTACCGCTCCAGCCAATACCAGCTCTTTCTGCTACAGCTCGGTCCGACAGCTCACCTGTGTCTACCATCGATTGAAGGATAGCTGCAGGCACTTTTTCTTTTATGAAGGTTTCAAGCTTTTGAAGCCTATCACGTAGAACCGTATGATAATCTTGCCCCCAAGAAGCACGGCAAAAGATTCCTCGACGATCTTCCTTTGTGCTCTTTGGTGCATCCTTTAATTTAGAAGGATACGCAAGTGCAATTGAAATAATCGATCTAGCTTTTGGAACAACTAATGTGGGATCTACTCTCTTTTCAATATCAGGTTCTTCAAAGCCTGAAGCATAACCTAACTCTTGCTGTGCTAACAATCGATTCTTTAACTCATCAAACATGGAAGCACTCGCAAATCCAATCTTATCGATTCCAATCTCTTTGCTATATGAAATAATTTCTTCCTTCAACTGATACGCATTCATAGTGAATAATGGCCTCCTTTCTAAGAAATTCTATATATTCATGCATTGAACTGTTTTCTCACTCAACGAAATGATAGGATGGTATCTATAAACGAACAAATACTAATTATAATAGAAAGGATCAAAAAAATGAACTTTACATTATCGCCCGCTATTAAACAGCTTTGCCCTTCTTTTAAAATGGGAATCATTCAATATAAAAATATTGAAGTTGGTGATTCTCCTCAAATGCTAAAAGGACGTCTGCGCCTCTTTCAAGAATCCATTTATTTCGACCTTGAGTCAAAAAAAGTAACAGAATTCGAAGGTGTTAGCGAGTGGAGAAAGCTTTTCAAAACATTTGGAACTGATCCAAGTAAATACCGTCCTTCTATAGAAGCTTTAATTAGAAGAATAGGAAAACAAACGTATTTGCCTTCTATCAATTCTGCTGTGGACATTAACAACTTTTTTTCATTGCAATATGAAGTCCCAATTGGAATTTATGATTCCTCTAATTTAGAAGGCCCCATCGAATTTACTATCGGTAAAAAAGAAGAGTCTTATGAAGCTCTAAATGAACGTAACATTTCTTTAGAAAATAAAATCATTTCTAAAGATGCCCTAGGAGCTTTCGGAAGCCCTTATGTCGATTCTAACCGAGCGTACGTAACTGAAAAGACAACACAAGCTGTACAGTTCATTTATTTAAAGCCTTCACTTTCAGAAGAACAGGCTTATAAACTAACTAAATCCCTAAGTGACATGTTCATTCAAATTCACGGCGGCGCAGCAACCTATCAAGTCATTAACTGATGTACGTAAATATAGCGTCTATCTTTTCAAGATAGACGCTATATTTACGCTAAAAATAAAAAACGCAACATCTCAGCTTTGAAAGCGAGACACTGCGTTGTGATAACAATATGTATGGAGCGGGTGATGAGAATCGAACTCACGACATCAGCTTGGAAGGCTGAGGTTTTACCACTAAACTACACCCGCAAATATTATCAAAATTTGTCGACCGATAA
This sequence comes from Priestia megaterium NBRC 15308 = ATCC 14581, assembly GCF_000832985.1. Lineage (GTDB taxonomy): Bacteria > Bacillota > Bacilli > Bacillales > Bacillaceae_H > Priestia > Priestia megaterium. The sequence continues at coordinate 2,542,357 of NZ_CP009920.1, read as the reverse complement.
GTAAAAATAAAAACAGGAATCATCCTGTCAAGTAAAGCTAAAGTACCGATGGTCGGGGTCGAACCGACACTCCCGAAGGAACACGATTTTGAGTCGTGCGCGTCTGCCAATTCCGCCACATCGGCAAAATAAAAAAGGCAAGTTAAAATTATAAATGGTGCCGAGGGCCGGACTTGAACCGGCACGGTAGTCACCTACCGCAGGATTTTAAGTCCTGTGTGTCTGCCAATTCCACCACCCCGGCAGCTTGTAAATAAATGGAGGCGGCAACCGGATTTGAACCGGTGATAAAGGTTTTGCAGACCTCTGCCTTACCACTTGGCTATGCCGCCATTTACTCAAGACTAAATAACTTTATTAAAATTGGAGCGGAAGACGAGGTTCGAACTCGCGACCCCCACCTTGGCAAGGTGGTGTTCTACCACTGAACTACTTCCGCATATATGGCTGGGCTAGCTGGATTCGAACCAACGCATGACGGAATCAAAATCCGTTGCCTTACCGCTTGGCGATAGCCCAATATTGGAACATGCATATCGTTTATAAATGGGGCGACTGATGGGAATCGAACCCACGAATGCCGGAACCACAATCCGGTGCGTTAACCACTTCGCCACAATCGCCACGTCTATATGCAATGTTATTTTATAATTGGCAGGGGCAGTAGGAATCGAACCCACACTGACGGTTTTGGAGACCGTAGTTCTACCTTTAAACTATGCCCCTGTAAATGGTGGAGGGGGGCAGATTCGAACTGCCGAACCCGAAGGAGCGGATTTACAGTCCGCCGCGTTTAGCCACTTCGCTACCCCTCCACAATAACTGTGGTGCCGGCAAGAGGACTTGAACCCCCAACCTACTGATTACAAGTCAGTTGCTCTACCAGTTGAGCTACACCGGCATTTTAAAAACAAATGTTTTTAAAATGGTGGCTCGGGACGGAATCGAACCGCCGACACAAGGATTTTCAGTCCTTTGCTCTACCAACTGAGCTACCGAGCCTTATTAAATTTAAAATGGCGGTCCCGACGGGAATCGAACCCGCGATCTCCTGCGTGACAGGCAGGCATGTTAACCGCTACACCACGGGACCACTTGGTTGCGGGGACAGGATTTGAACCTGCGACCTTCGGGTTATGAGCCCGACGAGCTACCGAACTGCTCCACCCCGCGATGATAATATATGGTGGAGGATGACGGGATCGAACCGCCGACCCCCTGCTTGTAAGGCAGGTGCTCTCCCAGCTGAGCTAATCCTCCACTATTATGTAGATGAAAATAAATGGTGACCCGTACGGGATTCGAACCCGTGTTACCGCCGTGAAAGGGCGGTGTCTTAACCGCTTGACCAACGGGCCACTGTGCTAATTAAATAAAAATGGCGGAGAGCAAGGGATTTGAACCCTTGAGACAGCGTTAACCGCCTACACGATTTCCAATCGTGCTCCTTCGGCCACTCGGACAGCTCTCCAAATGGCTCCACAGGTAGGACTCGAACCTACGACCGATCGGTTAACAGCCGATAGCTCTACCACTGAGCTACTGTGGAATAATAACAGCCTGGCAACGTCCTACTCTCACAGGGACAAAGTCCCAACTACCATTGGCGCTAAAGAGCTTAACTTCCGTGTTCGGTATGGGAACGGGTGTGACCTCTTCGCTATCGCCACCAGACATATTATATTATACATGATTTGATAAAGAAAGCAAGACTTTTTTAAAAAGTTTTGTTCTCTCAAAACTAGGTAACAGTTTGCTGAGTAAAGCTTACGCTTTTAAAGTTTGGTTAAGTCCTCGATCGATTAGTATCAGTCAGCTACACATGTCGCCACGCTTCCACCTCTGACCTATCAACCTGATCATCTTTCAGGGATCTTACTAGCTTACGCTATGGGAAATCTCATCTTGAGGGGGGCTTCATGCTTAGATGCTTTCAGCACTTATCCCGTCCACACATAGCTACCCAGCGATGCCTTTGGCAAGACAACTGGTACACCAGCGGTGTGTCCATCCCGGTCCTCTCGTACTAAGGACAGCTCCTCTCAAATTTCCTACGCCCACGACGGATAGGGACCGAACTGTCTCACGACGTTCTGAACCCAGCTCGCGTACCGCTTTAATGGGCGAACAGCCCAACCCTTGGGACCGACTACAGCCCCAGGATGCGATGAGCCGACATCGAGGTGCCAAACCTCCCCGTCGATGTGGACTCTTGGGGGAGATAAGCCTGTTATCCCCGGGGTAGCTTTTATCCGTTGAGCGATGGCCCTTCCATGCGGAACCACCGGATCACTAAGCCCGACTTTCGTCCCTGCTCGACTTGTAGGTCTCGCAGTCAAGCTCCCTTGTGCCTTTAC